>CAZFWL010000297.1:0-4835 GCA_964522775.1 uncultured Halomicronema sp. | reverse complement strand
AGACACTGTCACCTTGAATTTCCAGGATGGCTTCTTTAAAGCCCCCCATATCTGCTGTGGATTCGCTTAAAAGCTTTATGCGCCAACTCTGAGATTCGGCATAACGCGAATACATCCGCACCAGGTCACCGGCCCAAATACCGGCCTCATCACCACCGGTTCCGGCCCTTACCTCCAGCATGATGTTTTTCTCATCATTAGGATCTTTCGGTAACAGCAAGATCTTTAAGCGCTCTTCTGATTGCTCTAAGCGCTCTTGCAGCTCGGCGACCTCTTGAGCTGCCATTTCTTTCAAGTCAGGGTCACCGCTCGCTTCTCTTAGAACTTCTTGGGCCCCAGCCAACTCTTCCTGCAGATCCTTCCAAGTGTCATAAGTAATAACCGTTTCTTCCAAAGAAGATCTAGCCTTGGCAATCCGTTGGAATTCATCCGGATCGCTCGCGACGTCAGGATCAGCCAAGCGCCGTGTCAGCTCATGAAAGGTCTGGTGGACTGAATTGAGTTTGTCAATAAGGTAGGCTTCGGCCATGGGAAGGCTAGGTAACTCCAATCGCAACAACGTAAAACGCTAAACAGCGCTGCTCCTGCGATCGCTAAGCTTCTGACTTCGTCTCACCGTCAGTATTTGCAGCGGTGTCCGACATCCCATATTTCCGCATAAAGCGCTCGACCCGGCCTTCAGTATCGATAATCTTCTGAGTACCGGTATAAAAGGGGTGATTGCCAGACCATACGTCAACATGCAGCTCTGGCTTAGTAGATCCTACGGTCATAACAAGTTGACCGTCACAGTAAACTTTAGCGTCGGGATACCACTCTGGATGAATTTCAGATTTGGGCATGATGATTTCCTAAATGTATTTCGAAGTAGATGACTGAATAGCTACACATTGGGTTTAGCCATTCCAAACAAAATGACAGTCGATTAACGCTTGGAGAACTGAGGTGCTTTACGCGCTTTTTTCAAACCGTACTTCTTCCGCTCTTTACAACGGGGATCACGTGTTAAATAGCCTTCTACTTTCAGGGGCTTACGATTCTCAGGGTCTAATTCGCAGAGCGCACGCGCAACCCCCATCTTGATTGCGTCAGCATGTCCAGTTAGACCGCCACCATGCACGTTAACCAAAACGTCGTACTCGTTTTCCAGGCCCAAAGTTTCCAAAGGAGCTTTGACCGTTGCCAAATAAGCAGGATTACCTTGTAAATGCTCCTTTCCTGGACGGTTGTTGATCTTAATCTCACCGCTGCCAGGCACTAAGCGAACTCGAGCAATGGCTGATTTCCGTCGGCCAGTCCCCCAGTACACAACGCGATCAGTATTGTCAGTAGCTTGCATTAGGCTTCTCCTCCAGGAATTGTATTGATAACTAGCGTCTCAGGTTGCTGCGCAGCGTGGGGATGTTCTGGCCCGGCGTAGACTTTCAACTTCGTAAACAGCTTTCGACCCAGAGCATTCTTCGGCAGCATGCCTTTCACTGCTTTCTCAATAATTCGCTCAGGGATCCGGTCTTGCAATTGATTGAATGTCTCAACTTTCATGCCACCAGGACGGCCAGAATGACGACGATAGAGCTTTTGATTCGCTTTATTGCCAGTGACCACAATCTTGTCGGCATTCACCACAACAACGAAGTCACCAGTATCCATATTAGGTGTGAAGGTCGGCTTGTTTTTGCCTCGCAGAACGCTAGCAATTTCGGTCGCGAGCCGCCCTAGGCGTTGATCTGCCGCATCCACGACGTACCATTTGCGCTCAATCGTATCTGTGGGAGGTGTATAAGTCTTAGTCATGGTTTTGTAGAACGAATTCAATGAAGGTAGTCAAGATCGCAGCAAGAGAGAGAGAAACGTTAAACGGAGAACGCAGCAGCAGGCAACAAAGCAAAATGCGGTTGAGTGTCATACCAGACATCGGGTGCAAAGGGGAAATGCTCGTAACCGACCCGTAATAGGCACAAGCCACTTGCTGGGGCCGCGTACTTGACTCGCTCGCGTTGCTGGTGGTGCCACAGATGAGTGAACTCCTCAACACTTAAGAGGCCGCGCCCGACCTGAACCAAAATCCCCATCAACAGGCGCACCATGCCGTACAGGAAGCCTTTTGCTTGCAGTTCGACTGTTACAAATGGTTCCTGTCGCCTGCACTCGGCACTTTGTAGCTCAACCCAAGCGTGAGAACGTTTTGAACCTGTCCGCTGAAACGCTGTCAAGTCGTGATAACCCACTAACGGGTTGAGGGCCGCCTGCATGCGCGATGTACTCAACGACTCATAGTAGTAGTGCCAAGCAAAAGGGCGGATAAACAGATTGGGAATAGGGTTGGTATACAAGGTGTACCGATAACGCCGCCACTGTGCAGAGAACTGAGCGTGCCAATCATCAGGAACGGCAGCAGAACCCCGGATGACAATATCCTCAGGTAGGCGGCTGTTCAAAATGCTTGACCACCGGTGAGCCGGAATCAGTACTGGAGCGGAGAAATGGGCTACCTGAGCCGCAGCATGAACACCTGTATCAGTCCGCCCAGCGCCGCACAAAGTCACGGGAAACCCCAACACAGTCGCGATCGCTGATTCTATCTCGCCTTGTACTGTCCGCCCGCACAGTTGCCGCTGCCAACCGTGAAAGTGAGTCCCTACATACTGCACAACCAAAGCAATCCGGTGACACTTAGTATCCCGGAATGCTGGTTCGACAGCCGTTTTTTCTAGTAAAGGACTCTTGGGAGACATAACCGGACAAGAAAGAAGCGCTAAGTCAACTCAATAATGGCCATTTCAGCATTATCACCACGGCGGCGAACGGTTCGCAACACGCGGGTATAGCCACCTTTACGATCGCTATAACGCTCAGGAGCTTGCTCAAATAAAGCATGTACCAATTGGGAGTCGTACATATAGCCCAGCGCTTGACGACGTGCCGATAAAGAGCCTTCCTTTGCCAGCGTGATCATACGATCCGCTTCAGAACGCACTGCTTTAGCGCGAGCCTTCGTGGTAGTGATCTGGCCATTGCGAATCAACTCAGTAGTGAGCGATCGCAGGAGAGCGCGACGTTGGTCCGCCGGCTTACCCAATTGTGGAACACGACACCCATGTCGCATATCGATTTCCCCCTTTGCGTGCACAAAATTCAACAATAAAAAACCGAAGCAGAGAGCTTCGGATGAGCCAACTCAGTTCGCCTGAGCTGGCAAACTAAGTTAAGAAGTTTTAGCAGACTTTTCAGCTGGTAGCGTAATCCCCAAACGCTGCTGTAATGCTTCAATCACTTCGTCAGCCGACTTCTGACCGAAGTTTTTGATCTCTAGCAGATCTTCTTGAGTGAAATCCAAAAGGTCTGCAACAGAGTTGACCTGAGCCCGCTTCAAACAATTGTATGCTCTCACAGAAAGCTGAAGCTCTTCAATAGGAATATGATTGGCAGGATCTTCCTCTTTAGGTTCTTCCTCCAACTTAGGCTCAAGAGTGACGTCTTTGAGCGGGTTGAACAAAGAAACTAAAATGGCGGCCGCCTCACTCATCGCCTGCTGCGGAGTTAGACTACCATTTGTCGTTACTTCCATGAGTAGGCGATCTTTTTCTAACGCCCCTCCTTCCATAACGTCTTCCACGGTGTAGTTGACTTTTCTGACAGGCATGAACACAGCATCAATCTGCATGAAGTCTAGTGCTGCCGCCTCGTCGTGACTACGCTCAATGGCCCGATAACCGGTGCCCCGCTCAACGCGGAACTCCATCTCAAGCGTATGGCCGTCAGCCACTGTGGCAACGTACTGTTCAGGATCAATGACTTCAACTTCGGAAGGCAAGTCAAAATGTCCAGCAGTGACTTTAGCTGGCCCCTGAACAAGCAAACGGCCAATCTGAGGTTGGGCTGAGTAGCTCTTGAGAACAACCTCTTTCATGTTCAAGAGCACATCTAAAACGTCTTCACGCACACCTGGCACAGTCGAAAACTCATGTGTGGCACCCGCAATGCGTACTGCCGTGATTGCAGTACCTTCTAAATTGGATAACAAAACCCGCCTCAGAGCGTTCCCAACAGTAATTCCTTGACTGCGCTCTAACGGCTCAATAACGAAACGACTGAAATGACTCTGATCATCGCCAATTGATGACTCAACGCATTCGACCTGAAATTGTGCCACTGATGTGCCCTCGCTCTACTTTGCCAGTACTCGTAAAAGATGCTTCTAACTAGACGCGGCGGCGCTTGGGTGGGCGGCAGCCATTATGGGGAATTGGAGTAACATCGCGAATTAATGTGATTTCCAATCCAGCCGCTTGCAAGGCTCGAATGGCGGTTTCGCGGCCAGCACCTGGTCCGCTGACCATAACCTCGATCTGTCGCATGCCTTGATCCATCGCCCGACGAGCAGCGCTGTCAGCGGCAGTTTGGGCAGCAAAAGGAGTACCTTTCTTGGCGCCCTTGAAGCCACTTGCCCCTGCCGAAGACCAAGAAACAGCCCCACCATTTGTGTCGGTAATCGTCACAATAGTGTTATTAAAGGTGGACTGAATATGGGCGACTCCGTTAGGAATATTCTTTTTAGTCTTACGACCGCCTGTCTTTTTTGTCGGTTTAGCCATCTGCTGCCTGCCATTACTCCTTAATCAGCAAAACAGGCGCGCCTTAATGAAGCGCTTACATGATATAAGCGATTGCTTAAGACACACCAAGTAATTACGTTATTTCTTAGGCGCTTTCTTTTTGCCTGCGACAGTACGCTTGCCACTGCGCCGGGTACGAGAGTTCGTACGAGTGCGTTGCCCACGAACAGGCAAACCTGCACGATGTCGCCGACCACGGTAGCAACCAATATCCATCAA
>CAZFWL010000296.1:0-4838 GCA_964522775.1 uncultured Halomicronema sp. | reverse complement strand
CATTGATCAGCGGGGTTTTCGCCGCGGGGACCACCGACCAGCAGTAGCATTCCATGTCAATAAACCGCAGCAGTTCGGGGTCGCGCAAGTAGCGGCGAGCGAGACCACCCACATTGGCCGGTAACCGTCGGGCCAAACCGAGACAGGCTAAAGGATTTTGAGCAAACACGCGGGCGACGTAGCGGGGTTCTTCGAGGGAGAGCAGCTCCATGGAGTTCAAACAGTTGAACACCTGCCAGCAAGTATCGTAGAAGCGCCGAATCCCCTCTCGTTCGTGGGGGAAGCGATCGCCCAGCTCTGTCAAAAATTGTTCATAATCTCGATGCACTCGGACAGAGAGGCCATGCGGCAACCGATAATGCACCTGCACCGGATCGGGAATCGTTTCCAGATGTTGCCCTACAGCGGCGAGGGCCCGCGTCAGTAAATTGGTAGTGCCCTGCTGCCCAAAGCCAAAAATCATCGAAGCGCCGACATCAAATCGATAGCCATCACGCTCGAAATAACCCGCACTGCCCCCTGGAATGAGATAGCGCTCTAACACGAGAGGACACAATCCTTTGGCCGCTAGTTGAGTCGCTGTCACCAATCCACCGATACCAGAACCCACCACAATCACGTCAAAGTGACTGCCATCGGGCCAGCGTCGAGAAGTCGTCTGTGAGTCAACGGTTTGCATGGTGCGATCGCCCTGGGCAACATCCATCTCAAATCATAGAATCCCGCATTCTGCGCATGGTTGTCATCGCATTCGTTCATCCGCGGAGTATGATGAACCCGATCATTTTGCCGCAACAAATTTATGGCCCCTCAACTCCGCGTCTTTGTGCCCCCCCACCCCTTGGTGAAACACTGGCTAGGGGTCGCTCGTGACGTTAATACCCCATCAGCACTGTTTCGCACGGCGATGACCGAGTTAGGTCGCTGGCTTACCTACGAGGCGGCCCGCGAATGGTTACCCACCTTCGATACTCAGGTTGAAACGCCTCTGGCACCGTGTCCAGCGACGTTTGTGAATCCGGAAGTGCCGATGATTATTATGCCGATCTTGCGGGCGGGGCTTGCCCTCATGGAAGGGGCGCAGTCAGTGTTGCCGTTGGCATCGGTGTATCACGTCGGCTATGTGCGCAATGAAGAGACACTAGAGGCCAGTTGCTATCTCAATAAACTGCCCGACAGCTTAGCACCGGAGACGCTGATTCTCATTAGTGAGCCGATGTTAGCCACGGGCGGCACCATGATGACGGCCATGGCTGATTTGGTCAATCGCGGCATCGCGCCAGGAAATGTCCGCGTAGTCTCGATTGTGGCGGCTCCTGTAGCGCTCAAGAAGCTGGCGGAAGCATATCCCGAACTCACCATCTACACCGCCATGATTGATGAGGGGTTGAACGAAAATGGCTACATCGTCCCTGGTTTGGGGGATGCGGGCGATCGTACCTTTGGCACCGAAGGTTAAACGCATTCAACGATTATCCAAAGCAGCTGACGCAAACGCCCAGAAATCGGCAACAATACCAATACGGGGGATCACTCACCCCGTCAGCTCTGACGAATTCTGTAATTTCCCATGAGTCAGCAAGATAATTTTGGCAGCGGATTTCTGTTCGGGACGCTCTTTGGGGGCGTCGTCGGCGGCATTATGGGGGCTGTCGTAGCCTCGCGGGTGCTGCGAGAAGCTGGGGAAGAAGATGCCTTTCGTCTAGGCGATAACAACGAGGGGGAAGCAGGCGCCTTTAGTCCCTCTGAAGAGGAAATGGAATTTGCCCGTCGGGGCCTAGAAGACAAAATCGCGCAACTCAATTCTGCGATCGATGATGTACGGCATCGTTTGGGGACGCCCAACGGCCAAGCTCACTCTCACGAAGATGTGAATTAAGTGACTCAATCAAAGAACGCTTCCTTTCTAGAGACGCATCCCTTGAATTCGTTTATGACAATCAACGCCACCATTAAGCAGCAGAAGCGGGTTGATAGGCACTCCCGATCCAGTCGAAATCGATTTCATTGAGGTAATCGACAACCCAGTTGGCGCGCCGCTGAATCATGCGATAAGGATGACAGTGAGCAACCCCAACGACCGGAATGCCAGCTTGCTTGGCAGCTGCAATACCGGGATACCACGCCTCGATCGCTAAACAGTTGTGTGGTGTCAGGGCTAATTCCGGGAACTGCTCATTAAGTTGGGCGATCGCAATTTCATAGCCACGTGGGGCCGGCTTCTCTTCTTCCACCGATACATCTGCAGCCGTGACCGTGACGGCAAAGTTGTCAGACAGCTGGGCCTGTTCCAAGACCCAATCCACCTCTTGTCGTGAGGTAGAAGTCACCATCGCCACTGGCAATGAAGCAACCTTAGCCTGATACAGCAAGTCGGCTAAACCCGGATAAATCGGCAGTCGAGGCAGATCTGCTAGCTGCTGCACATAGCCATCAGTCAACTTGGCCAAGAGCTGATTCAAAAACTCGGGCGTGGTGACTCGTCCCCGCCGCGATAGAAGGCGATCCAGGCAGGCGCGATCGCTGCGCTCGGCACACATCTCGCAATATTCTTCGGGGTTGGGACGCAAATTTTCTGAGAGTAAGATGTCATCAATCAAGCGCTCTTTAAGGCCCGTGTCTTTGATGACGATACCGTTGAAGTCCAGAAGTAAAGCTTTGAGCACCATAGCGTTGAAGGTTGGCGATGTTAGCTTGCTGTCTATGCAGTCTAGCGGATTGCGTAGAACCGCAGAAAGTTGACCGCAGCTTAAATGAGGATTGCTGACTGTAAGGCAATCCAGCACTTCCTTGAACCTATGTGTTTATTGATAGCGCGTTGACAAAAACTCAAAATCCACACGCTACGCTGAAAAAAATTAGCCCAGCCCTTATCCTCAACGGGCACTGACTACGGAGTTACTCCAAGGAGTGCTAATGCTTTCACAAGCTATGGGCGATCGCCTCAACAAACAAATCAACCTGGAGATGTATTCATCCCATCTCTATTTGCAAATGGCCTCTTGGTGCGCCTACCAGTCACTGGATGGTTGCGAAGAATTTTTGCGGCTCCACGCTCAAGAAGAAGCCGAACACATGCATCGCCTGTTGAACTACATGCACGAAACAGGCGCTTTTGTCGTCCTGGGCGGCATGGACGCGCCCCCGACTCAATACGAATCGGTGCAAACGCTCTTCGAGAATATCTACGAGCACGAAGTACATATCACCCGCAGCATTAACGAACTCGTCCACTTTGCCAACAATGAACCCGACTATTCCACCCTGCAATTTTTGCAGTGGTACGTGGCGGAACAGCACCAAGAAGAGTTTTTGATGAAAGGCATTCTGGACAAAATTAAACTGATCGGTACCAATGGTCAGGGACTCTTCCTCATCGATCAGGAAATTGGCAAGCTCGCTACGTCACCCGCCAAGGAAACCACCGCGTTGACGGGCAATCCCACCCCAGCGTAAATCCGCTCGCGCGTCCATCCTGCCGCCCAATTATGGTTGAATCAACAGGCAGAGCGATGGGATGCGAGGCATGTCGATTTCACTCCGGTTTTGGCCCCTTAGTGGACTGACCGCCGTCTGGAGCATGGTGGGTCTGCCTGGACTGGCGTTGTGTCCGGCAGAATTGCCCGCTGCTTTAGAGACCTTGGCCGAGCAGCCCGCGCTCAATGGAGCCCGACTAGGCGTGCAGGTGGAGACGCTGACGGGAGAAACATTAGTAGATCGGGAAGGCGATCGCTTTTTTGTCCCCGCTTCGACTCTGAAGCTATTGACCACAGCGGCGGTGCTCACAAAGCTCGGCCCAGACTATACGTTGCAAACTGCTGTCCTCGGTACTGCGGATGGCGATGGTCGAACCTCGCTGCAAGTCATTGGCAGCGGCGATCCGAGCTTTGATCAAGCGAGTTTGGAAGCGATCGCTACACAGGTTGCCCAGCAACCGCTACAGCCAGTTGATATTTTGTATGGCGATGACTCCGCCTTTCCCGGTGAATCCGTGAACCCCAACTGGGAATGGGAAGACGTGCAGGCGGGCTATGGAGCGCCAGTAAATGCGCTGATCTTGAACGAAAACGAGATTGTGCTGAGTTTGGTGCCCCAAGGCTTAGGCGAACCCTTGCAAGTTGTGTGGGATGAGCCGAGCCAGGAATCAGGTTGGCAAATCGAGAATTACAGCACGACAGTGGCGGCCGGTGAACCAGAATTCATTAGCGTGGGGCGCGAATTAGGACGGCCCGTGTTGCGCGTGTGGGGCCAGCTCATCGCCGGTTCCCCCGCCGAATCCACATCCATTGCAGAACCAAACCCCAGTCAAGCTTTTCTAGCCGCGTTGCAATTCGCTTTGGCAGAGCAAGGGATGCGCGTGGCGCAGACACAGGCCGCAGCTCCACCCACCGGAGATCGCTGGAAGCCTCTCGCTACCATCACCTCCCCACCGCTAGCAGAATTACTGATTCCTACCAACCAAAACAGCAACAATTTGTACGCGGAAGCACTGCTAAAAACCCTAGGACGGCAAGACCCTGATGCAACCGATGCGACGGATGCCGGGGTGGCGATCGCCCGCCAAATCCTCACCGATCTGGGCATGGATGTCTCCGAACTGGTGATGGTGGATGGCTCGGGCCTCGCCCGCAAAAACTTGGTTACGCCCCAAGCCATGATCGATGTGTTGCAGGGAATGGCGCGATCGCCCCATTTCTCCACTTACCGCGATTCCCTAGCAGTGGCAGGCGTCAGCGGCACCCTGCGTAATCGGCTCAAAGACACACCCGCCGCAGGTCGTCTCTACGGCAAGTCGGGAGCGATCAGCCGCAACTTTGCCCTTGCTGGCTATCTGGAAC
>CAZFWL010000295.1:0-4846 GCA_964522775.1 uncultured Halomicronema sp. | reverse complement strand
ACCAAGGTGTTGCGCGATCGCGGCCTCATCAATATCGACGAACCTTTTAGCCGCTTGCTCACCCAGGGGATGGTGCAAAACATCACCTACAAAAACCCAAAAACGGGCAAATATATTCCGATTGATCAAATCACCGATATCGACAATCCAGTTGATCCGACGACTGGCGATCCGCTCGAAGGCTTCTACGAAAAAATGTCGAAGTCAAAATACAACGGCGTTGCGCCCCAAGATGTGCTGGGTAAATATGGAGCTGACACAGCTCGTATGTTCATCCTGTTCAAAGCCCCGCCAGAAAAGGATTTGGAATGGGATGACGCTGACGTTGAAGGGCAGTATCGCTTCCTCAATCGCGTCTGGCGACTCGTGACCGAATTTGCTGAATCCCAAACAGCAGTCGTAGGGTCGCATGGCGATGCGACCTTACCGGAAAACCTTTCCAAAGCTGAGAAGGATTTACGCCGTGCCATTCACATCGCTATTAAAGAAATCAGCGAAGACATTGAAGGCGACTATCAGTTCAACACCGCCGTATCGGAACTGATGAAGCTCAGCAATGCCTTGACGGACGCCAAATGTACTGACTCTCCCGTCTACGCTGAGGGCATTCACACATTGGTGAAGCTGATTGCGCCCTTTGCCCCCCACATCGCCGACGAACTCTGGTCACGGTTAGGCAAAGCCGGGTCAATCCATCGCCAGGGCTGGCCGGTGCTTGACGAGTCGGCCTTGGTGGCGGATGAAATCACCCTCGTCATTCAAATCATGGGCAAGACGCGCGGCACGATTGAGGTGCCTGCCGATTCTGACAAAGCGGCGTTGGAGAAATACGCCCGTGAATCCGATATTGCCCAGAAATATCTAGACGGTAAGGAAATCAAAAAGGTAATTGTGGTACCCGGGAAACTGGTCAACTTTGTGGCAAAGTAGGCGACGGGAGATCGCGCTCAAACGTCTGTAGGTATTTTTCGGTATCTCAGCTCAGTCCACCCACAAAAGAGGATAGAAGCGGCTATACCAAAA
Source organism: uncultured Halomicronema sp. (assembly GCA_964522775.1). GTDB lineage: Bacteria > Cyanobacteriota > Cyanobacteriia > Phormidesmidales > Phormidesmidaceae > Halomicronema. The sequence goes on along the minus strand of CAZFWL010000295.1, from coordinate 3,823 downwards.
GAACATGCCATTGCCTTCGACTTTTCGGTGGCAATGAGCATTTCGGTGGGCGTGGTGTTGATCTGGATATAAAAAACTTCCTCAGTCACTGGGCGTAACAGAGGAAGTTGATGGACTATTCAAGAGACCATGAAGTCATACCAGTCTGGCCGCTACGCTTGCTGCAGCTTTTTACGACGAGTGGCAGCAATGCCGCCACCAACGGCAAGCAAGCCTAACATTGTTGCAGGTTCAGGAATTTTGGGAGTTGGCGGTTCAACTACGCGCTGGCCAAAACCATAGAACGAGAAGTGAGATAAATCCGGGCTACCGCCACCGTTCGGGATAACTCCTTTGGTGTCCCATGTACCGCTACTGGAGAGGCCATCCCAGAAATACGAAGCGAAGGAGTTCCCCGCTTTCACCACGAACATACCGTACTGATACTTGTCAGTAATGCTCTCATCTAGGAACCACTTCCCAGATTGCTTAGCCGCATCTTTGTCACTTTCGAAGCTAAAGCCGCCCGTTTTGCCTTTCTTACCGTTATCCACCTTGATCTCACCTGAAACAAAGGAACCGCTTTCCCAGTTGAGATTGAACAAGCCGTCAAGATTCTGGTTGCTGTTGTTACCTGAGATAGGGTCTTCGCAACCGTTTACGCCGCCAAATGCACTAAGAGTACAGCTTGCTTGAACAGCAGTTTTCTGGCCTTTGTTAGGTTTATTTTTATTGCCTTTTGCTGATGCGCTATCGGCAAACATCGCCATAGTACTAATGGTCAGCAAGGAAGCGCCAATTAGGAGTGAGAGGTGTTTTTTCATAGATTTCGGGATTGAAGGGTCAACTGCTTTACTACCGCTGGACCAAAATGGCGCGAGTAATATGCGAGAGGCATAGCACCCAGGGACACACTAATTCAGGACTATTTGAATCCTGAAGCCTCTACATACTGACCCCTTTGGGGTATTAAAAGTTACCGAAAAAACACTGGATTCGGTAGCCTTTACGGACTCTTTAAGGTCTTGAAGTGCCTTAGCTAAGATTGTTTGGGCATGTTCTGAAACGGCAATACGAGTGGATTGCGGGGCGTTGATGTTAGCCCGGCTCTGCGGACGAGAGTCTAGGATAAAGACTTGCCTTGATCGCCCGCCATTACTGGACAGGTTTTGCGATGACTTCGTTTTTGCCGCGTTTTGGTCGCTTGGCGATCGCCAATATTGTGTCTAACTTGATGGTGCCGCTAGCGGGCATCATCGACACTGCTTTTTTGGGACACCTGGCCGACGTGCATCACTTGGGTGGCGTCGCGATCGCTTCCGTCATTTTCAACTTGGTGTACTGGAGTTTTGGCTTTTTGCGCATGGGCACTACCGGCCTAACGGCCCAGGCCTTTGGTCGCCGCGACACTGCTCAGGTGAATTTGCTATTGCTGCGCAATGGACTCCTGGCAGTGGTGTTAGGTTTGTTGATTTTGGCACTGCAAGGACCGATTCGCGAGTTGGGGTTTTGGCTGCTCAATGCTGAACCCGATGTGCGCTTGTCCGGGGAAGCCTTTTTCAACGCCCGTATTTGGGGTGCTCCGGCGGTACTTGCCAATTACGTGCTGCTCGGCCGGTTTTTAGGCTGCGGCCAGGGTCGGCGAGTAGTCTTGCTCTCAGTTGTGGGAAATGGCGCCAATATCTTGCTGGACTATTGGTTCATTCGCGAGTTGGGCTGGGCCAGTGCCGGGGCTGGAGCCGCCACAGCACTCAGCCAATGGTTGATGCTAGCTGTGGGCTTGAGTTTGCTGCTGCGAGAGGTGGCGATCTCGCAACTTTGGCAATTGCGCCCCCAACTGTGGGACAAGGCTGCGCTGACTGCCATGCTGTATTTGAACCGCGACATTATGGTGCGGACCTTTGCGCTGCTGCTCAGCTTTGCCCTGTTTACTAATTGGAGTTCGGCGCTGGGCAGCGAGATTTTAGCGGCCAACACGCTGCTGCTTCAGGTCGTGACGCTAACCTCCTACTTCATTGACGGACTGGCATTTGCCACAGAGAGTTTTGCTGGGCAGTTTTATGGGACGGGAGAGGTTAGCCAACTCCGCATGTTGCTGGTTTGGGGGCTGAGCAGCAGCGTCATGCTGGGTGTTGCGATCGCCTTAATTTTTGGCCTATTTACCCAGCCGCTATTTCGCATCATGACTCAGCATCAATCCGTCATCGACCAGGTGCAACCGTTGGTCTGGTGGCTGTTGCCGACATTAGGGTTGGGCGCGATCGCCTTTTTGCTAGACGGCTATTTTTTGGGACTGACCCAAGGGCAACTGTTGCGCAATTCAACGTTGCTAGCAACCGGATTGGGCTTTTTGCCATTGGGCATCCTAGCTCGACATTGGCAAAGTCCAACGGTGTTGTGGTTAGCGTTAGCGAGCTTTATGGCCGTGCGAGCGGTAACGTTGGGCAGTCAAGTTTCCCGTAGTTTGCAGACCGCTCAAACAAGAGTCACCACTCCTGATTCGGCCATTTTGTAAGTTAGCTGCAACCACCGCAGTCTGCTTGTGGCGTTAAGCCTCCGCCGTTAGGTCAGCTGCTTTGGCCTGCATCATTTTGAAGATGTTGTAGAAGCCGTTGGCCCGTGAGGGGGTGAGGCTAACGTCAAGTTGGGTTTCCGTAATAAAGTCGGGAGATAGGTCGACGACTTCTTGGGGCGTGAGGCCGTTCATGCCGCGAATCAAAAACGCTACGAGTCCCTTTGTAATTTGCGCATCAGACTCGCCCAGATAATGCAGTTTGCCGTCTTCTAAAGAGGCAATGACATATACCTGAGAGACGCAACCTTTGACCTTGTTGGCCTCGGTTTTCTCTGCTTCAGGAAAGGTTTCGAGCTTTTTCGCTAACCAGAGAAGTTGTTCGTAACGACGCTTTGGGTCAGTTGCTTTTTGGAACCGCTGAACCAGTTTTTCGATGGAAGCCGGGCGGGCAGAGGAGGAAGCAGACATGGGGCAAGCGATCGCAACAAACTACAAATGGCTCATCAATTAGCCTCTCCTATTGTAAATAGGTATTTGCTCAAAGCCCGCCTTTTAGCATTGAACGCATCCGTAAAAAAGGGCAACGTGACCGACTGTCGGAGGTCGTCTCCGGGCCTAATTGAGCAATCTGATAACCTTTGGGGTAGGTGCGAATGGTCTGATCGACACCGAAATGAGGGCGCTGCCGTCGGGGTAAATAAGGCATCAAACGCTGGCGTACTTGCAGACCTCGCTTGATGAACTGTTGTACCCAGAGGGGCGGCGCAGACCAACCAAAGGCGATTTGCATGGACTCGTCGGCCACTGCGCGAATCAAATTGGGAATCAGTGGCGCGGCGATCGCCGGTAACCATCCCTGCATTAACCTGACGACGGCATCGCCCACCGCTCGGTTATCCGGATGATATTGAAAATGCTCGGCTTCATAAGCCTCATTAAAATCACGAAACGCGGCGTAGGTTGCCGGAATGTGTGTCAGCCCCATACGCTGTCCCACGACGCGCCAAAACTCAAATAGTGCCTGTTTTTCTAACGGCGTGAAGGGTCGCCAACCAAAGAGTTGATTCCACCGAACGGGTTCATAGATCAAGGTTGATAGGACGTAGAGGAAGTCTTCGTTGTGTATGTGAAAGCGTTGATGGATGCGGTTCATTTGGGCGATCGCGGCGCGTCCTTTGGGGCTGTCGTAGCCCCATTTCAGGATGTTGCCCAAGATCAACGTTGTATCGTCGTAGCGTTTTTGCGGGCGAAACTCAAACTCGCCCGTTTGTCTCAATAAGGCAGAAATGCGAGGAACGCAAAAGGTCTTTAAAACCGCGATTTCCAGAG
>CAZFWL010000294.1:0-4861 GCA_964522775.1 uncultured Halomicronema sp. | reverse complement strand
TGGCTGGTCTTGTTCCCGTATCCTGGCAGGGCTTACGGTTCCTCCCCTTTCTAAAGATGAGGAGTGGAGCGGTTCTACCGCCGATGAAATTAGCGTTCTGCCTGCCACCGTTCACCATTGCTCTTCCTTGCCAGACTGTTCATTGTTCATCAGGTGACTGCTCATGGTTTCGAAACGCGATCGCATTTGCATTGTGGGAGCCGGGGCCGCTGGGCTTTCCACTGGCTACTATCTCAAGCAAAAAGGCTACCAACACGTCGTTGTCCTTGAAAAGCAGGGCCGCGTGGGGGGGCTCTGTTGCTCTGTGACTCACGAAGGCAAATCTTTTGACCTAGGGGCCAACTACCTCACCCCGGCGTACAAAGAAGTGCTGGCGCTCGCCCGAGAAGTGGGTGCCGAGCTTTACACCGAAGGTCCTGGCCAGGTCTACAACCCTCTGGAGTCTCAACCGGGGCAGCCCGCCTATCAGTCCATCATGAGTGCGGTCATGGCCGGTACCGACCCCTTCACCTATGCGGCTGCCGTGGCCCGCTACACCTGGGAGCGTCTGCAGCTAGAACCAATCGTGTCGGTGCCCGGGTTTAAGGGCATCAGTCAGCATCCTGACCTGACCCAATCTTTTGCTGCCTGGCTGGAAGAAAAAGATCTGAGCTGTTTGAGCACCCTATTCGAGATTCCGATTACGGCGATGGGATATGGCTATCTGCACGAGATTCCGGCCATTTACGCTCTCAAATACATGACCCTGGAGACCTTTGGCACCCTGGTGACCTATGGGGCGGGGCTGGAGTGCGGTTGGCCCAAGCGCTTTGTGCAGGGCTTTCAGCGTCTATGGGAACGGGTTGCGTGGAATTTAGACGTGCGGCTGAATGTCGATATTCACTCAATTCAGCGGGGCGCAGGCATTGAGGTGAAGTTTTCCGAGCGGGAGCAGATTATTGATCGCTACGGGAGATCGGAGCATCACGAAACCTTCGACTGGTTGATTCTTGCCTGTCCGCTCACCCCGGATGTGCTCGGCGAGGGGGCCGGTGCCCTGAATCTTGATCTGTCGGCGCAGGAACGCGGTCTCTTCGAGCAAATTGTGCTCAACCCTTACGCCTTGACCTCATACGCGATCCCTGATCTGTCGATGCCCACGAGCGTCACCAATGTCGTGCCCCTAGATGCGATGGACAATCCCTGGTTTATTTCCCAGCAGTTTTCTGACAATGACTTGGTGGCCTTTTACAGTCGCATCCCCAGCGAAGATTGGGCGGCGTTGAAGCCTCCAGCAAGCGATGATGATCAGCGTCAGCGAGCAGCCGAACTCGAAAAATTCAAGGAGCGCATCCTTGCGGGGATTAAAACCACGGTGGCAAACCTGGGTGGTCAGCTGCCAGCCGATTATTTCACCTACGATCTCTGGCCCTACTTCCCCCACGTCACGTCTGAAGCGCTGGCCGGTGGCTTCTACGACCACCTAGAGGCCATCCAGGGCCAGCGCCATACTTTTTACGTTGGCGGGCTGATGAACTTCGAACTGGTGGAAACCATCGTGGAATATACCAAAGCCCTCGTCCATGAGCAGTTTTGAACGATGCATCATCAGGGGGCAATGCCATCTGGGGCGCTAGAAATCACTTGCGCCCACCGAACAATGCCAGCTCAAAGGTTTTGAAAAAGCAATCGACATCGCGATAACCGATCGCTCGCAGCCAGTCACATTGGTCTTCCACCGGGGCCAGAATGTTTTCCACCTTGTCAGGGCGGTTGTAATATTTTTGCGCGATCGCCTCGCGCTGCACCTGCGGATCCGATTGCTCATGGTAGGCATGGAGAGAATCCACGAAAAAATCATCAAAGAGCGCTTCACCGGCGGGGGTGATCGAGGCCACATGTTCTAGATTGAGAAATACACCGCCGGGGGGCAGCAGGTCGTAAATTTCGCGATAGAGAGTCCGCTTGCGATCGTGCGGCTGATGATGGATGGCAAACCCCGATACCACCACATCAATCGGCGTTTGGGTCGCCATTGCCTGAGCCCAATTGGGTTGAGCAAAATCGGCGACAACCACAGTCGCTTGGGGGATTTCTTGTACTTTTTGCTGCACGGCCGCCAGCATCGGTTCCGAAAAGTCAGCAAATACGCCTTGGGCCGTGGGAAAGCGGTTGAGTAAATAGCGTCCTAAAATGCCGTCGCCGCATCCTAAATCAAGCAGGGTGCGGGGGGCGGGACACCATTGCTCGATGATTTTCCCCATGATCGCAAGCTGCAATTCCGCCCCAGGAATCGCACTACGAACCCCGGAAAGAAAAGCATTGGCGACTTCTGCGGTTTGCCAGCGGCTAGTGGATTGAGACATGGCGGGTGGATTAGGGATAGACTTGGACGGGTGGGGAGAGAAAGGATGCTATGAGGTGGTCGATCTCTGCAGTTGCTCACGACTGCGGCATCCACCCCGCGAACTCATCGGCAAACTGTGCCAACGATAGCAACTGGATACGGCGATCGCTCACGGCGCGATCTCGCTCCGCAGCAGTGTTGTACCCCCAGTCGACGAGAAATAACGTGACCTCATTCAAAGCGGACTGGGCTTGCACCTTATCCAAGGTTTTGAGGCGGTCTTCGACAAACCAGATGGGCCGAGCGGCCGGGGCCGCAGCGGGAGGCGCGGTGAGTAGCTGCTGCAACGTAGTGGTTTTGGGCTGTTGGATTTCTTTGCCGATAATTTGCTCACGGGGCAACTCGACCCCCGCCTGGGCCAGCAGCGCCTGAATGAAACGCCCTTCTTTGGTGGAAATGATGAGGGGAAACACCCCCGCCGCGATCGCCCCCTGCAGCCGCTCAATCACGCCAGGATAAAAGCGATGTAAACTCAGCCAGCCTTCTAAGTCAGACTGAATCCAGCGATCGCGCACGCCATCCACGGCTGCCATCGCCACATCCGGTTGAACTTGCGTCTCTTGCAAAATCTCCTGAACGATTGACTGCCAGTGATCTAACACGGCGGCATCTTCGACGCCCTGCTGCAGTGCATGGAGGAGGAGGGGCATTTCCCACCCGGTTTCGATCACGGGGCGTAGCGGATAAAAGCGATCGGCCAGCCCTGGTGGGGGCACCTCTGACGCGGGCTCAAACAGTTGGCAGTAGGCTCGCCAAGCGGTTTGAAAATATTCGACCAGACCATCACAGAGCACACCGTCAAAATCGAGCGCGAGAATTGCAGGAGCCGACATAGAACGCACCAATATCGTCAGAGCAGCAAGTACAGGACAGGATACGAGGCGGTTGCCCGTCCACACTATATTCTTTGAGGGGACAATAACTTTGTTAAGGGATGCTGAAAAAGCCCAAATTCACTTTGCATAATCGGATACTTTTTGCCTGACTCGAACGCTCCACCAGTCGGCAATGCAGGCGATTTGAGTACACAGGGAGCCGCAATTCGCGATTCGGGTAAATGGGCGTCAAACCCCGGCATACCAAATGGTTTGACTGAGTACACAATACTTGCGCTGGGGACACAAAATACTTGCCCTGAGGGGGCAAAATACTCGTGCCCAACCCTCCCAATAATCCCAACAGCCGCGAGAGTCAGTCCTTTCGTCGATGAGTACAGCCCTAATATCCTTAGTAAATTTGGACGGCGGCCAGCGGCTGATTGTCGGCTGAGGCGATTGGTATAAGCAAGGAAACCAAGCCCCTTGCGCGCCATGTCTCTTTCTTCTCCTCGTCTAAACAGTTCTGCCTGGGAAGGCCCTGAACTGCATCGGCCCCAACCACTCCCCTTGGTCGATGACTTTCGGGCGATTTTTGAACGGGACCCGGCGGCGACTAACTGGGTCGAGGTGCTGCTGTGTTCTGCCGGATTCCATGCGATCTCGTTTCATCGGCTGGCCCACGCCCTCCATCAGCGGCAAATTCCCCTCATCCCCCGGCTGCTCAGCCATGTCAGCCGCACCCTCACGGGAATCGAGATTCATCCTGGTGCTCAACTGGGTCGAGGGCTCGTTATTGATCACGGCATGGGCGTGGTGATTGGTGAAACGGCGATTGTGGGCAACGACGTCTTGATCTACCAAGGGGTCACCCTCGGCGGCACCGGCAAAGAGACCGGCAAGCGGCACCCCACCGTCGGCCATCGCGTCGTCATTGGGGCCGGAGCCAAGGTCCTTGGCAACATTCACATTGGCGACGGAGCCCGCATTGGTGCGGGTTCTATTGTATTGACCGCCGTCCCGGCCAATTGCACCGCTGTCGGCATCCCTAATCGCATCGTCGGTCGCTGCAACATTGCCGACGCCCCCCTCAACCACGCGCAGCTGCCGGATGCCGAAGCCCAGACGATCCGGCAATTACTCGATCGCATCGAGGCCCTCGAAGCCCAGGTGCAACAGCTTGCTTCACAACGCTCTCTCACTCCCTTGGAGGTTTCTGGTCATGAATAACGCCCCTCGCGCAACCCCGCGCAGTTTTGCGGTGAGCTCAATTCAACGGTGCGATCGCTGGTCGATTCATCACCGATTACAAGAACTCAACATTGCCTGTGCCTGCCCCGCAGACGGCACCCTGCGCGTTGAAGTCAACCATGTGGTGGAACTGATTCTCGCCCGCAGCACCGTCCGACAGTTTACCACCTCGCGACAAGAACAACTCGACTGGCTCGATCGCTGCTGGCACGTTCCCGTTTTGCGCCCCCATCCCTAGCCCCTGCTCCTTTCCGCTCCCCTGCCCCTAACCGCTCCCCTGCCTTTTGCCTCGCCCCTAGTCCCTTTGCTCCCTTGCCCCCCCGCCCCCTTTACCCCCCCCCCTACCCCCCACCCCCCACCCCCCCCCCTTTTACCCCCCCCCCCGTCCTCCGCTTCTTCTTTTTCTTCT
>CAZFWL010000293.1:0-4866 GCA_964522775.1 uncultured Halomicronema sp. | reverse complement strand
CGAGCTGACGGTTAACGTAAACATTACGCTGTTCGACCAAATCGAACACGTAGAACATGCCCGGTATCGCTGCCGTGACCCCTTGAATCAACTGCTGTGCAGCGGGTAGCGTTGCCGCTAACGTCTGCCAGTCAGATTCTGTCGCTAGGGATATCGACTCTACACCGCTGTCGGATTCAAACGCTGTGCCAAGGGCAGCAGGGTGATTCACCGCAGCGAACGTCGCCTGTACTTGCTCAACGGTGAGGCGATCTCGCACCCAGTAGTCCTGAGCCCCCGCTTTCATGGCCTGCACCGCCAGCGTCGCATCGTCATCGCCGATGACAATGACTGCTGGCCCAGTCACTTTAGCCGCCTGAGTTAATTGCTGTAGGGTTTGTAGCGCCCCGGATTTGGCGATCGCGCCAGCAATGATGATGACCGCAAAATCTTCACTCCACAGCCGAGTAAGGGTGCGACCAGCGGCTGCTAAGGTGGCATTTTCCTGAACTGTGTCTTGTTCCGCCATCCATGTCAACCATGGCTCAGGGGGCAGCAGCGGCGGGTTGTCCGCAATCATCAACAAGGCAGCAGTATGGAACATGAACACTCAATCAAATGGCTAATCGCCGACAACGGTAAGACCCTGTCAAAAAAGAAACGACAGTAAAACGATGATGGCGATCGCTCAATCACAACCAATTATTTAATTATGCCCGCATCATCAAGGTTCGCCATCCCGGTCAATCTTATTCAGCGGCAACGGCACCGCGAATGCTCTCCGCCAACGGGACGGGCACTTCTAGCGGTAGCAGATGACCGACGTGGGTATAGGTAACCAGTTTGCTCTGGGGTAGGCAGCCCATCACCTCTGTTTGAATCGTCTCCCAAGGAATAACCGGATCGTCTTTGGACGCAATCACGGTTACGGGTAACTGTACGGCACTCATTTGCTCAGCGATGGAATGATTCATCCCGTCAAGCAGCCACCAGCGCCAGGTCTGATCTTCCGCTTGGGTATGGGTGCGCATCGCGATCGCTCGGCGAATTGCGGGCAGTGGCTGTTGGGCCGCTCCATCCACTGTTGTGCTGGCAACCTCAGGATTATGGTGGTCTTGCAGCATGCGATCGCGCTCTTCGTCGGGCATTGGTTCCTGAGTGGGGGGCGAAGGCGCAACCAAAATCACTTGTTCCAATCCCTCTATGCCATCGGCGGCGGCTTGCAGGGCTATCTTGCCCCCCATGGAGTGACCAATCAGAATGCAGCGGGTGAGCCCCAACTGTGAGATGACTGCCTGAATATAGGCGCTGTAATTTTTTAAGCTAGGCGGGGCTAGGGGCGGCGCTTGCCCAAAGCCCGGCAGGTCTAATGCAATGCAGCGAAAATCTGCCTTCAGCGGCTCAATGACCCACTGCCAACTCGCAGCCGATCCACTGAAGTAATGCAAGAAAACCAGGGCTAACTCACCTCTACCCTGACTGATTAGCGACAACTTTTTGGGGCTGAACTTCACCATGATTTGATCATATTTGCGGCTAGAGTCTCAACCGTTTCCTGACTTCGCGCCAATCTTCATCAACTGCCCAGACTAAAAAAATTGCCTAAGTCTGGACAGTCGGTAGTCACCTGGGGGCAAAACAGCTTTGCCTTTGGCTGAGTACTTTTACTCAACACCTTAAAAAACAGGCGCTTCTACTGACCTCTATCTTTCTGAAGATAGACAGGGCTTTCCTACCCCAGGGAAGACGCGACGGCTCTGTCTCAGGTGGCATAGTCAGGGCACTAGAATCTTTGAACTAATCATGGCCGATATTTACACCCTGGGGGTTGAAGAGGAGTACCAGCTCATTCAACCCGCAGCCCGAGAACTCTGTGGCAGGGCGAGCAAAGTTTTAAAAGCGGCTAGGCAAACTGAGGATGGCGATCGCGTGCAGCCTGAAATGCATCGTTGTCAGATCGAAATTGCGACCGACGTTTGCCACTCCCTCGCGGAGGTGCGGCAGGAATTGCAGCGATCGCGGCAGGTCGTCATCGAAGCCGCCGAGCAGCAGGGCGTCGCTGTCGCAGCGGCAGGCACCCATCCCTTTTCAGCTTGGCAAGACCAAGCCTTGACGGCGAAAGATCGCTATCAAGCACTCGCTCAGAATCTCAAGCAGGTGATTCGCGAACTCATCATTTTTGGCTGCCATGTCCATGTAGGGCTAAATGGCGACCAGTTTCGACAACAGCCTGAAGTGGCGTTAGAAGTGGTAAACCGCTGTCGACTTTGGCTTTCCCCTTTACTGGCGTTGACCGCCAATTCGCCGTTCTGGCATGCCGCTGATACTGGCTACGACAGCTACCGCACCGAGCTTTGGTGTCGGTTGCCCACTGCTGGTCCGCCGCCTCACTTTGAATCTTGGGCAGCCTATGAGTCCTTTATTCAAAGCTTGATTCAGTCCCAGGTGGTGCCCGACCCCACCATGCTGTATTGGGATATTCGCCTGTCGGAAGCGTTTCCCACCATTGAGTTTCGCATCGCTGACGTCTGCATGACGATTGACGAGGCCGTGATGCTGGCGGGGCTAATTAAAGCCCTCGTCCGCACGACCTATGAAGAGACGCTAGCGACAGGTCGCGGTCCAGCAGTGAAGTCAGAACTGCTTAAGGCTGCTCACTGGACCGCCGCCCGCTACGGCGTTTCAGCAGATTTGATCGACCTCCATCAGGCGATCGCGGTCCCGGCCCATGCCCACATCAATCAGCTATTGAACTATTTGCGTCCAGCTCTGGAAGCAGAAGGCGATTGGGAGACGGTTGCCCCACGGGTGCATCAGATTTTGCAGGAAGGGAACGGAGCCACTCGTCAGCGGCGAATCCTGCGAGAGACCAACAGTATTCGTAATGTGGTGGATCACCTGATTGCTCAAACCGCAGTTGGGGTAACGAGCCCGGCCTATGCCTAGCCCTCTAAAGCCGCATCCGGTTTCTGCCTCAGACAAGTTTGCTGCTTTAAACGGCTGAAGCCATACAGCTTTGAACAAATGCCGTAATCACTGGATTGCTTCCAGCTCACTGGCCGCTCTAATGACAATTCCTGCGAACTCCTTAGCAGCCGTCACGCAGCCCACTCATTCCCTCCCCTGCCCAAGACCACGACAGCTTAGGTTGAGACGCCATTGACTCAGTTCTGGTCCCCCCGTTAACACATTTTTTAAGGAGAAGACCCATGTTTGAACTAGTTACCGGGTCCTTACTCGGTCAACTTGCCCAACCGGGCATCGATACCCCCGAAGAGGCCGCCCTCATTTTTTCGGGCCCACAGTTTTTCATCGCCTTGCTGTCCGGGCTAGTGCTGGCATTCGGCTTCCAGCTTCTGCTAACGAATCTGTCCCTGGCGGCAGGGATTTCCTACGTGGGGCATTCCTCCTCATCCAGCAGCGAATCTTCTGGCGGCCCCAGCATCAAGCGCATCAGCTTAGCCGTAGGATTTTGGACGTTGATCACGGTCAGTCTGGCCCTGTTTTTTGCCTGCTGGCTTGCGGTCAAACTTAGCCTCTACAACAGTGCACTGCTGGGGGCTATCACCGGCTTAGTGATTTGGGGAACGTATTTTTCGCTGCTGTTTTGGTTTAGTTCCACCACCGTCGGCTCACTGATGGGCTCCGTTGTCCGCACAGCGACGGCCAGCTTCAACTCCCTGGTGGGCACTGCGACTTCAGCCTTTGGAGCCAAAGCGGCCAGCAATCAGATTTTTGAAACGGCGGAAGCGGTGGCAGCAACGGTGCGGAAGGAAATCGCCCACGGTCTCAACGACACCGACCTGATGGAATCCATTCAGGATTATGTCGCGACGGTGCGATCGCCCCAACTCGATACCGATGATCTGGAGCAGGTATTTCAAGACCTGATCAAGGAATCTAACCTCAGCACGATGGGCGACGCGAAAGCCCTCGACCAGATTGATCGCGGGGTGTTTGCCGAACTTGTGCGCAGTCGTACCGACTTGTCACGTCAAGAAGCTGACCGCATTGCAGATCGGCTGTACCGCATTTGGCAACGGGAGATTGGGCAGGCATCCGGGCAGCAGCCTTTGGTTGATCTAGTGGACTTCGTAAAGTCGGCCCGTCCCGGCGATCGCATTGCCTCTGAAGTAGGCGATCGGCTCGATCAGTTTTTGTCTGAGTATCGTCGTCAGGGTCAGCAGCAATCATCCTCCCCAAGCTTCATGTCTCAGGGTTTCAACACTTTGATGGGAGCCGTTATGGGCAACGCTAACTTGTCCGAGTTAGACGTTGAAACCATTTCTACTAAGGTGAAGCAGTTGAAGTCTGAGCTCGTATCTCAGACCGATAGCCTGGCCGCTCAGTTCACCGATATGTCAGAGCCTTATAAGGTGAAGCAGTTGAAGTCTGAGCTCGTATCTCAGACCGATAGCCTGGCCGCTCAGTTCACCGATATGTCAGAGCCTTACAGCGTCGTTAAAGCGGATGTGGAAACCTATCTGCTGAGCACCTACCCCTGGCAACTACAGACAGATCGCTTGCAGGCCCAGTTTCGGGATGTGCTCTACGATGTTGACGCCAGCGCTGAACTGCTGCGGCAAGAATTGCAACAGCTCCAGCGGTCTGACTTTGAGGACACGTTGAGCGATCGCGGTCTCTTGACGCCAACAGAAATCGAACGCACTGCCAATATTTTGGAAGGGGTGCGGCGACAGGTGTTGAAAGAAATCATCGATGTCGATCGCTACATCAAAGCCAGGAATCTCCAAAGCCGCACGCAGGTCTTTTTGCAAAGCACGCCAAAATCTGAGCTGCTTACCGACATGGGTAATCAAGCGTTTCTGGCGCTGATTCAAGACGATGATGCCAGCTTTGATGATTTGCAGGTGCGCTATGCCGAGA
>CAZFWL010000292.1:0-4901 GCA_964522775.1 uncultured Halomicronema sp. | reverse complement strand
ATGTTGAGAAAACTGACTGGCAAGCCAACATCGCCTTGGATGTGGACTCAATCGTGGTGCGATATCTCAATACTCCGCCTGCCGGTGAAGATGTGCAGCGCATCTTTAAATATTCCCTCAGTCGCCAAGACCTCGAAGAAGCTATTTTTTCTGGGCCTTGACCTCCCTTAGACTCGGCTAGTCCTGCTCATCGTTGCTCTACCACCTGCCGCTATGACTGTACCTTTTCAAACTGACACGCAAGCGATCTCGCTAGCGCCTGACTGCCCTACCATTCCTGCCCTCGGCGTAGGGACTTGGGCTTGGGGCGACGCTTTGTTTTGGAGCTACGGTAAAGACTACACCGAAGCTGATTTGCTGGCAGCGTTTCAAGCCTCAGTCGCCGCTGGGGTTAACTTTTTTGATACCGCTGAAGTTTATGGACTGGGCGAATCAGAACGGTTGATTGGCCGCTTTCTCCAACAAGTTGATCAGCCGGTAACCATCGCGACAAAGTACTTTCCCCTGCCCTGGCGCTGGTCGCCCCAAGCTGTAGCCGAGACACTCACGGCCAGCCTTGATCGCCTCCAGCTCGACACCGTTGAGCTTTATCAGGTGCATTGGCCACTTGACTTTTTTCTGGGGCAAAAAGAGCTGATGTATGCTCTGGCGAATGAAGTGAAGCGGGGACGCGTCAAAGCTGTTGGCGTCAGCAATTATTCTGCGAAGCAAATGCAAGTCGCGCATGGCTATTTGGCCGAACACGGCATTCCCCTCGCCGTCAATCAGGTGCAATATTCCCTCTTGCACCGCAAGCTAGAAACCAATGGCGTGCTAGATATGGCCCGCCAACTCGACGTCACGATTTTGGCCTACAGCCCGCTCGCGCAGGGGCTGTTGACCGGGAAGTATGCTGCTGGTGAGTCACCCAAGCCCGAAGGGGCCAGACAGCTCAATCCCCGCTTTAGCCGATCCGGTTTGACGAAAATTGAACTCGTATTGCAAACGCTGCGAGCGATCGCAACAGCACACGGCAAGACTCCCGCCCAAGTCGCCTTGAACTGGTTAATCTGCGTCGGCAATGTGGTTCCCATTCCGGGGGCCAAGAACGCTAGCCAAGCCACCCAAAATGCCGGTGCGCTCGGTTGGTCAATGTCGGCTGCCGAGCATGAACGACTGGCTCGAGTGACCCAAGCCTGGTGCTAAGTGAGCCGCTCCCCTGTAGAACCACAGCTCAGAGCGCTACCGCTACCTAGTAGATGATCGAGAGTGCCGATAGTCATGCTCGGGTAATCGTGATGGCTTCTAAAGGCGGCGCGCTATTGATGGTTGGTAGGAAGCCTGAATTGAAAACATCTGCGTGAGTTTGCCAACTCAAGGCGGGCCACTAAGGCTGAATTGCAACGTTACCTTAGCGGCCCGTCCAAAAGTCATCAACCCTACAGCAGTGTCAGAGCTCGTTAGTTGTCACCATTGTGGCTCTGATTAAGAAGGCGCAACGGCACTGACTGGCGGCTCAAACTTGTAACCAACGCCCCGCACCGTCTGAATCATGGCGGGCTGAGTCGTGTCGATTTCAATTTTTTTACGGATTTGACCAATATGGACATCGACGACGCGTTGGTCGCCAACATATTCGTAATCCCAAACTTTTTGAATCAGCTCAGCCCGTCGCCAGACCCGCCCCGGATGACTTGCGAGGAAATGTAGCAAGTCGAATTCCAAAGCCGTCAACGGCACAATTTCTTGCGAAAGTGTGACTTCCCGCCGTACTGGGTCAATTTCCAAGCTGTTAAAGCTGAGACACTGCTGTTCGGCCGTGGTCACTGGTCGCTGCCGTTTCAGGATGGCCCCGACTCGGACTTCCAATTCCCCCAAGCTGAACGGCTTCGTCAGATAGTCGTCTGCTCCCTCGGTAAAACCTCGAATTTTATCCGCTTCGTCACTGCGACTGGTCAGCATCAATACAAAGACGCCAGTGCGAGTCTGCATTTCTTTGCAGAGGTCATACCCATTAGCGTCGGGTAGATTGACATCAAGGACAACTAAATCAGGATTGAGTTGTTCAAAATTTGCTAAAGCGCTTTTGCCGTCTTCGGCAGACTCGACCTCATAGTCCTGCTTCGACAAGAAGCGATAGACCAGATTACGAACAGCGGGGTCATCATCAACAACAAGAATCTTGGCAGTGGCCATGGTGCAAATGTCTTACCAAAACAACACAAGGGGAGGAATGCCTAACATTAGATCGAGCTGACTCATAATTCGGTGATCAAGAGCCTTCGGTAACGTTTCTTCAGAAACACTTTTCTCAGGGAACACCCGTCAGTCAGACCATTGATATCCTGTGCTACCTCAGCGTCTCAGCACTTCTTGTAAAGTATTGATAAAGCTGAGTCAGGTTGGATACTAATTCGGTTGACTCCTTATGAAGAGTACCCATCTCCCTCTAAACTTCTTCATCCTGTCTAACAAGATTCCGTAGAGTGGGCTTAGTATGGATAGAAAGCTGACAGCACTGATGGTGATAGAGTTTAGCTACTTCAGCTTTGCTGAAGGGCGGCAATGTCGCGTTGTTAAGTAAATAGATGCACTGGGCTACCCAATAGAGATGTCGATGAGTGACCAAAACTACTACGATACGCTTGGGCTGGACGAAAATGCTTCCTTTGAGGACATTCAAGAAGCCAAGGAGCGTCTGATTGCTGATTGTGATGACGATCGCAAGCAAAAGGAAGCCATTGAAGCAGCCTATGATGCGATCTTGATGGAAAGACTTCGGCTCCGCCAAGAAGGCAAAATCAAAGTGCCAGACCGAATTCGGTTTGCGGAAACAGCACCTGAAAAGCCGGTCACTCAATCGACATCTTCCAGTGTCGAACGTCCTGCTTGGCTAGAAAATTTTCTGGATACCCCCGATCGCAACGATATCTTGTTGCCAGCTGGCATCTTTGGGATTTTAGCTGTAGTGAGCTTGGCAGGACCTTCGTTGGCGCTAGCGCTGGGTGTTGGTGTCTCGATTTATTTCATCAATCGCAAAGAGTATCGTTTTTGGCGGGCCCTGCTCTTGACGGTGGGCGGGTTAGTCGTTGGACTGACCTTGGGCATTGTGATTGGTCAGGCTTTGGGACCGCAGGCTGCCGCGATGTCCGGAGCGAGCCCAGAGCTGGTCACGCAACGGGTGGCGGCCATCATTAGCATGATTGTGTTGTGGATGGTTACTAGCTTTTTGCGATAATTCCGACACACCTGCGTATCTACACAGCTTGAGTTACAAAAATGCCGCGCGACAAGGCTTTCACTTATCGCGCGGCATTTTTGTTGGGTCGATAACTAGTCGCTAACGGTGTGGGGCTATGGCTAGAAAATCATGAGATCGAGTTCAGTATCAGTTAAGTCTTCGAAATCTACTAAGCGTGTCCGTACGGCTAGATAGCGGTGGGTATAGATTTTGGACTGTTTGAAGCGAGGATTGGGGTGTCCTAGTTGGGCATCAGCTTCGGCATAGGCTTCGAGATACTCTGGTGCGATCGCCATAGGGCGGCGAGGCAACGACATATCTGGAGATACGGTCATGGGCAATCAAAATATAGATTCTTGCTGTTCACAATAGTCATGCTCTCCAGGTCGCCCCTGGAATTTTTGGAATCTTTAAGGAATCACTAGAACTTCATGACATCGTGATGCGCCCACTCACGACAATCCGAAGCTTGATCATGATGCTTGGCGTGGGGGGCCACGTTTGATCGGACACTTTTCTGTCTTGGCGTCATGCCACGAACTCTGTCGAGCCGTCCTTTATGATGGCCATATCCTCAACTAGCGGAAAAGGTTTGCGATGAAACGGCGGAAAATTTTTCTGGCATGGGTGGCGACGATGGTCCTGTTCTGTGCCACGATCGCGACCGTTAGCGTTCCTGTAGCAGCTCAATCTCCGATGACAGAAACCGGTTTAATTCAAGTCAGCAGCGAGTTTAGTGTTGAGGAAACCAGCGATCGCCTCAATGAATTACTGGCAGAGCGGCACCTCAATGTCTTTGCTCGTATCGACCACGCCCAAAATGCCGCCAGTGTGGGCAAAGAGCTGCGGCCGACAACGCTCTTTATCTTCGGTAATCCGGCAGTCGGGACGCCACTGATGCAGTGCAATCAGTCAGTCGCGATCGACTTGCCCCAAAAAATGCTGGTCTGGCAGGATGCCGATGGACAAGTCTGGCTGACCTACAATGACCCGCAATATCTAAACGTGCGTCACGACCTTACGGGCTGTGAAATGATTATTGACCGCGTTAGTCAAGTTCTGGCCGATATGGCGCAGCAGGCAGCTCAAGGATAGGAATCCGTGGCCGGGCATGGATGGTGGGCTGATCGGACGGCCATGCTGACCATGTTGTGGCTGACCTCACTAAAACACTGAAAATTACGAAAGAGCGATCGCACTAAAAGTTGAAAGTATGCGCAGAATTGATGTTATTGGCATTGGGTTGGGAGTCTTTTTACTCGGTGGCGGACTCTATGTAGGATTTCGCTTAGCTGGATTTGATGGACTTTCCGCCGGAGTCTGGAGCCAGGTGGTTTTTGTGGCGGGGTTGCTCGGATGGGTCGCAACTTACCTGTTTCGAGTGGTCACCAGCGATATGACCTACGGCCAGCAGCTGCGAGACTATGAAAATGCGGTTTTGCAAAAACGCCTCGAAGAAATGACACCGGAGCAGATAGCCGCCTTAGAAGCCGAGGTTGCTAATGAGAAAGCGGCTGATGAAGAGGCCGCACCCTCTACCGACAGTTGAATCGGCCGCTCAACCAGTAGACTCGGGCTCCGTCTTGCCCTAGATTGCTGTATGGACTGGTGAATGGTTTAGCGTAAAGAGGATCAGGTTATGAAGTCGGTTTCTGAGCAGTTCCAGGCACTCCGCGATCGC
>CAZFWL010000291.1:0-4901 GCA_964522775.1 uncultured Halomicronema sp. | reverse complement strand
GCAGGCAGTTCAGTGGCGGCGATCGCCCTAGCGCAATGTGCCCGAACTTCGACTGAACCCCGCCCTAATCGATCCTTCAAGAGTGTGAACGGTACTTTAACCGTTGATCTCGCTGCCACCGAACAGACGGTTCAACTAGCTGGAAAATCAGCGCAGTTGTTGGCGTATAACGGACAAGTGCCGGGCCCGCTGTGGGAAGTACAGGCGGGTGATACAGTGGCGATCAACTTTAAGAATGGTCTAACACAGCCGACGAATTTACATTTTCATGGCCTGCACATCCCTCCCACGGGTAATGCGGATAATGTGTTTGTGACCGTACCTCCGGGCGAGCAATTTCGATACGAGTTTGCGATCGCCCCTACGCATCCCGGTGGCTTGTTTTGGTATCACCCCCATCAACATGGCTTCGTTGCGGAGCAGCTGGCAGGTGGTTTGGCGGGGCCGCTCATCGTTCGCGGTGCCGTGGATGCCATTCCAGAAATTCAAGCAGCTTCGGAAGCGGTTTTGGTGCTGCAAGACTTTGACTTGACTCGCCGGGGACGGCGGCGGGAGCCAACACCGATTTTTCGGCGTTGGGGTCGACAAGGTGATTTGCTCACAGTGAATGGCGATCGCGCTCCGACGCTCAATATTCCCCAAGGCGGTTTGCTGCGATTGCGGTTACTGAACGCCTCCCCATCTCGCATTTATCGACTGCGGTTAGAGGCGCATCCGTGGCATTTGGTCGGCATGGATAGCAATACTTTGACCGCGCCGTTAGCGCTGGATGATCTCATCCTCGCCCCTGGCAATCGGGCGGATGTGTTGGTAGCGGGAGATCGTGAACCCGATGCGTATACCCTTATGAGCCTGCCATATGATCGCGGCATTAGTGACATGATGGCAACGATGGCTGAGCCCTCGGAGCAGACTCTTGGGGGGGCGATCGCGCAATTACAGTATGGTGAGGCGGCAACTGAAGTGACGTTGCCTAGCCAGTTACTTGCTGCTCCAGAGGTGCTATCGCCCAGCCGTCGCCGTGAGTTTGTACTGGATCACGGCATTGATGGCGACCAAGCTTTCTTGATCAACGGTCGTGGCTTTGCCCACAATCGCGTGGACACGACTGTGCAATTGGGAACGGCTGAAGAGTGGCACATCGTCAATAAAGCAGGCATGGATCATCCCTTTCACCTCCATACCAACGCCTTTCAGATCATGCGCCGTAATGGTCAGCCGGTCGCCATACCGATGTGGCAGGACGTGGTCAATATTCCAGCTTACGAGTCAGTCGATCTGCTGGTACCATTTGCCGACTTCGCAGGCAAAACGGTTTATCACTGTCACATTTTGGATCACGAAGATCAAGGCATGATGGGCATTATCGCAATGCAGGAACCGGTGACGTAATGGAAATTCCGCTAGTGTGACCCTGTGATCAGTTCAGTGTTGACGCAGACTCATAGTGAAAGTCGAGCGCTTTGCGGGTCACTTCCAGTGCTTCGGAGGCGCGCTTGAGTTTAGCTTCAAGATATTGCTTTTGGCTGACGAGTTGCCGCAGTTTTTGATTGTGAGCGATCGCCCCTGCCGTTAAAAATCTACCACCAGAATTTCTGTGAGTCTGTACGGAGGCATTGCAGAAAAAGTCGAGAGAAACAGGCCAGCTCGATAGCACTGCATCTCCACGAAAAACGGGAACGCCCTAAGACATTCCCGTTCTTGCTAATCAATCAGCTCAGTGGAAGACGATAGATATTGATTCAGCTTGTACCTCTAGCTATACGCCAGCAGGCACGTTGCTGACTTTGCCAGACGCACGAGAACCGCCTTGCAGTGCCTCGCCTTCGACGAAAGATCGCAACATCCAAGCAGCTTCTTCGTAACTCTCCATTAGGCCAGCCAAAAAGTCTGCCGTACCTTCGTCGTTATAGCTTTCAGAACAATCGGCAATATACCCACGTAGGTTACGCACAATATGCTCGTAGTCGGTGTAAAGCCGCGTCACCATTTCATTAGCGTTTGGCAAGTCATTAGGATGCTCTTTGATCGAGGCATACCGTAAAAATCCTTCAACTGTTCCGAGGGGGTATCCGCCTAGCGCCCGGATGCGCTCGGCAATATCGTCGGCATGAATCGACAGCGCTTCATACTGCTCTTGCCACAACTCATGCAGAGTTCGGAACTGCGGACCAACTACATCCCAGTGATACTTACGAGTCTTGACCAGCAACAGATACACATCTGCGAGATTACGGTTCAACAACTCAATAACGTTGCATCGCTGTTCTTCAGTTAGTCCTATGTTAATCGGTCGCATAGACCTCCTTTCGTTTCAACACTCCTATCAAACCAATTTTTGCCGAGATCCCACATCCCCTAATGGTGAGAATTGGCATCACTCGAATGATGGAAGTGCGATCGCCAAAAGCGTCTATCTATCGAACGAGACCTGTGCGTAGCGCCCGCACTGCTGCTTGGGTGCGATCGCTAGCGCTCAGCTTATTCAGGATATTGCACACGTGCGTCTTGACCGTACCAACGGTGATATAAAGCTCTTCGGCAATCTTCGCATTACTGAAGCCCGCCACAATGAGCTCCAGTACCTCCAACTCCCGTTCCGTGAGAGGCGAGCTTTCGAGTACCTGAGTGTAGTCATCTTCACGCTGCTCAACATCGCCACCGGTCGCTGCAATGGGGGCCATGCGCTTGGCTTGACTTAACACGATCCGCGCGATCGCTGGATCAATCCAGACCTGCCCCTCATGGGTTAGGCGAATCGCCTCAACTAGCTGTTTGATATCCACATCCTTAACACTGTAAGAGTCAGCTCCTGCAGCAAAGGCCGCCATGACGGATTCTTCAGTGTCGTGCATCGTCAACATCAAAATTTTTGTTGCTGCCGACTGGTCGGTATCCTCAACTTCCTTAAACTGCCGAGTTACCTCAATCCCATCGAGGTCGGGCAAACCAATATCTAAAATGGCCACATCTGGCTGTAACTGATTGAGCAGTTGCAAACCTTCTTGACCTGTGGCCGCTTCACCGACGACTGTGATGCCAGGATGCTGCTTGAGTGCAGCCTTCAAGCCCATGCGGGTTAAATCATGGTCTTCGACAATAATGATGCGAATATCGTTCATCAGTAAAGGTTAATTAACTAAGAGTTCAAACCGCCAAGAGCATCGGGCGTCGTACCTACACTGCTGCCAAACTGTACGAGAGAATTACGCTGACAATACAGCGGGCATCTGCAGGTCAAGAAGCATACAAGTATGACGCCATCTCCAAGCTCTTGTTGATGAGCTGACAAGGCCCGGCTTCAGCACCATTCGAGACAAAGCCAAGATGCCGGAACCTTGGCTTTTATGATGCCATTCAAAGTGTCATCCCGATAATTTCAGACTCTCCCTCCAAGATGCCTCCCTCCAAAGTTGGAAATTTTGACCCTCTCAAGACGGCGATTTAAACCGTTGACGGAGTACTGGATCGGGCTTGACGGGGCTTAATTGAGTCCTTCTGAGGACGGCGGCACTGGACAGGTCGAATCGATTTCGACGGTGGTGTTAGTGCGCTGGGCGATCGCGGCTACGCAATCTTCCTCCTCAAGGTCATCCGTAGCGATCGCCTCAGAGTCGGTGTCTGCGGTGACTGCTGCTTCCTCATCCTCGTCAGGCAAATCGGCTAGATTTTCAAAACTTGCAGTTTCAATCTCCAGCCCTTGCGAGAGGCCAGCCGGGGTAGTCTCTTCGGACGTGTCGATTGATGGTACAAACGGCTGATTTTGAAAAGAGGTCACTAGCGTGGCATCCCCTTGCCCGCGCAAAATCGCGCCAATCGTGCCGCTGGCTTCGTCAGGAAAGGTTCCCGGCGGAAAGATTGTGGTGAAGCCTGTAAAGTTCGCGCTGGGTACTACCGGGTTGATATCAATTGTGTGGTTATCATTCGGCCCTGACACAAACTGAATGTCTGGAAATGCTCCAGAGCCAGTAATTGTGATGTTGCCGTCACTGAAATTTCTCGCGGTGGAACCGCCGTGACGAATGACAATGTTGCCCGGCTGCCCACCGCCAGGATTCACGCCAATACTGGCGGGAAAAGTGATGAACACTTGATCGGCAGTATCTACCAATCCTGCATCAATTAACGGCTGGGGATTACCCCGCATCAGAAAATCAATCAGGTCGGCATCATCCGTGGAATTGAGGGTGATGCGAACAAAAGAGTCAAAGGTATCACGAGCTTGGAAGCGGCGCGCTGCATCAATCTCTAGACCACCACCGCCTGCTGTGATGAAGTCAACCACAATATCGCCATTGGTGGCTGTGAGTTCCACCCGGCTATCGTTGAGAAAGCCTCCTCCCGCTCGAATGCGTTCTGTTTGAATTTGACTGCCCGTGACGGTGACATTACCGCTGCCATCGGTTGGCCCGCCCAAAGCATCACCCAAGGTCGTGATATCGCCGGTCGCGATCGCGCCACTCGCATTCAGCGTTACGTTGCCGCCAAAGCTGCCTAACTCTGACGTATCCAGTGCACCGACAGTAATGGTAGTAGCGTTGATGGTGAGGTCACGACGAGGTGCCACGATCGCATCGTCGAGGTCAGTGAACCGAAACGCATTTCCGGCTTCAAAGGTGATTGATCCTGGCGTCACAGCATCAGTATTGAACGTCAGCGCATCATCCGCCAGATCTGCCAAGATGATGTTGTTGGTCGCGCGTAGAATCACATTGACATTGCCTGCTGTGTTCTCTAGCTCCGACTCATAAATGACTGTGGGGGTGGCGTCTGTCGCCAGCACATCCAGTGGGCTGAGATTCAAGGGATTAACGTCGGGTGTATCATCACCGTCGCCAACGCCATTGAGAATGTTGATGTCGGTCGGATCAAGCAGCAGCGTGCCGACAACGCCGAGCACG
>CAZFWL010000290.1:0-4909 GCA_964522775.1 uncultured Halomicronema sp. | reverse complement strand
CTTGGGCACAAGCCGGACCAGGCGTACCAATCCCGATCGCTCGCACTTGGCGATCGGGATCAAGCTGGTCAATAGCCTGCACTACGCCAGTCAAAACAGCTTCTGGGGTCGCTGGTTGGGGCGTATCAACCACCAATTGCGCAATACAGTCTCCCATCTGGGAATAGTGTCCGAGTTTGATGGCAGTGCCGCCTAGATCAACACCGATAACTTGAGATTCGTTCGCCACGAGGTTGCATCACGATTTGGGATCAGAGGCATTGTCCCAGATTTCGGCCCATGCTTAGGGCTAGCAGTTTCATGCTCGAGTAAACAAAATTTCGCGCGGCAAGTTGAGCTTCTGCGTCGTACTCTAGCCGTTTCATCATCAAGCCCGTATTCATAACTGTTGGTCCCTCATCAGCTCGAAAACTGCCCTGGTTGCTTTGAGGCGTGAAAACAGCCGTCTAGCGACATCAAGAAGTAAACCTACCTACAGTGAGTTACTGAAACTTAGCTCACAAAAAACAGGAGCAGTCGCTGAACTACTCCTGTTAATGATTTAGCCGTTAGTCAAACAAGAAGCGCTAGCCTCAAGCAGTCTCTTTACGAGAGCGCTTTTGGGCTAGCAGACCAGCCGCTGCAACAGCACCTAGTCCCAGCATGGTTGCAGGCTCAGGCACAGCTACCTTTTCAACTTTGACTGATTTGAGCAAATAACCATCATTTTTATCAGTCACCGTAAAGTCAAAGACTTTACCAGCATGATCAGGAAACTCATCGAATACGTCGATTAAACCTGATAGCTCACCACTAACTAAGGAGTCTCCACCTAAAAACACTTCAAATTCATCGTCATCTGACAAGAGCCGAGTAAAGGTAGCCGAAATGATCTCGACCGTATGGTCGAATTCTAAGGTCAGCGATTCGAAAAATTTTCTTTCCTTCGCACATCCTATCTTGTTGAATTTTTTGCATCGGCCACCATCAAGCTGATTAAAATCTCTTTTGCCAAAAAACTTGAAATCAGCACCATCACGGCCACTCTGAACACCGGCACCATCAAAAGCTTGATAGACCTCTGCATCTCCTTTGGGATCAGTCGCTGTGAGCGTCAAGGTAATACCATCTTCCACAATTTCAACAAAGTCGGAAGTACTTCCAAAACTTTTCTCTCCGAGATAAAAATGAGTTGCCTGTGCTGGATTGATCGTTACAGCCGTAGTTCCAATTGCAACCGAGCCCGAGATCGCAGCCTTAAGCATCATGTTCTTCATGTTGTTTTTCCTTAATAATCACAAATGTTTCCGGGAGAACACTGATGACAGCTATGTCCTCAAGGAATTCACAGACAAAGGTGTTGCCAGAACAATATTTGTCTGGCATCGCAGAGTGAATTCACGTAAATACAAGGACTAACTCAGCCAAATCCCTGATAAATACTTAGCTGGTGGATTGACCACTCAACGTTGGATATATAGCTTTTATACTCAAAGATACTGAGACTCAAAACCGTGAACAGTAGAACTTCACCTAACAATCATGAGATTGATGCGGAAAAGTAGATTTGCCTGTGTGTTATTAAAGTCACCATGAAGTACTGAACTCTCTTACGTAAGCAAGAATATAAAAAAACGCCGTTGCGCTATATAGCGCAATGGCGTTTTGAGTTCGTTAAAGCCTTCGATGAGAAGGCTTTAAGCATCGATTAGTAATCGAAGTCGCCGCCCATACCAGCGCCAGCGCCAGCACCTTCCTTCGGTTCGGGCTTGTCAACTACGATGCACTCGGTAGTCAGCACCATACCAGCAATGGATGCCGCATTTTGCAGGGCAGAGCGAGTGACCTTTGCCGGGTCAACGATACCAGCGGTCAGCATGTCAGTGAATTCACCATTGGAGGCGTTGTAGCCAACGTTGAAGTCCTTCTCTTTGACTCGCTCAGCAATGACAGCGCCATTTTGGCCAGCGTTCTCAGCGATGCGCTTCAAGGGTGCAGTGAGTGCGCGAGTCACAATTTGTGCACCAATCAGCTCTTCACCAGTGAGGTTACTGGAGGCCCAAGACTCCAACTGAGGAGCAAGGTGAGCCAAGGTCGTACCACCACCCGGAACGATGCCTTCTTCAACAGCGGCTTTGGTCGCGTTGATAGCGTCTTCTAGGCGCAGTTTGCGATCTTTCATTTCGGTTTCGGTAGCAGCACCCACTTTGATGACTGCGACACCACCGGAGAGCTTCGCTAAGCGCTCTTGCAGCTTTTCTTTGTCGTAGGAAGAGTCAGACTCTTCGATTTGACGGCGGATTTGCTCGCAACGCGCTTTCACAGCTGCTTCATTACCTTCAGCAACGAGGGTAGTGTTGTCTTTGGTGATGGTGATGCGGCGAGAAGTCCCGAGCATATCGAGCTTGGTGCTCTCTAGCTTGAGACCAGTGTCTTCGCTGATGACCTGACCACCGGTCAACACAGCCATGTCTTCGAGCATGGCTTTACGGCGATCGCCGAACCCAGGTGCCTTCACAGCCGCTACGTTCAAAACACCACGGAGACGGTTCACCACGAGGGTCGCGAGAGCTTCTTTCTCAATGTCTTCTGCGATGATCATCAAGGGCTTACCAGCGCGAGCGACTTGCTCGAGTACCGGTACCAAGTCTTGGATCAAGGTGATTTTCTTATCGGTGAGCAGGATATAGGGCTCGTCTAGAACCGCTTCCATACGCTCAGTATCAGTAGCGAAGTAAGGAGAGATGTAGCCTTTGTCGAAGCGCATCCCTTCAGTCACTTCCAGCTCAGTCGTCATGGACTTGCCTTCTTCCAAGGAGATGACGCCTTCGCGGCCCACCTTGTCCATGGCTTCAGCAATCATGGTGCCGACTTCTTCGTCGTTACCAGCAGAAATGGTACCCACTTGGCTGATAGCGCTGGAATCTTTGACTGGATTCGCAAGCTTAGCAATTTCGTCGATCAGGTAACCAGTCGCCTTTTCAACACCACGCTTCAGCGCGATCGCATTAGCACCGGCTGCAACGTTGCGCAGACCTTCTTTCACCATGGCGTGCGCCAAGACGGTGGCAGTAGTCGTACCGTCACCCGCCGCATCATTGGTTTTAGAAGCAGCCTGACGAATCAAAGACACGCCAGTGTTCTCGACGTTATCTTCCAGTTCGATTTCCTTGGCGATGGTGACCCCGTCGTTGACGATTTGGGGTGCGCCAAATTTCTTTTCCAAGACAACGTTGCGGCCCTTGGGACCAAGGGTAACGCCGACAGCCTCAGCCAGCATGTCCATGCCTTTTTCAAGGGCGCGGCGGGCATCTTCGTTATAGATAATCTTTTTTGCCATGAGTCAAAATCCTTTCCTGCGAGGAGATGTGAGTAAATGAGATGAAGTTAGAAGTTGCCAATCAAGCCGCTAAAATCAGCTCGAATTTATAGAAGTGAGCTTCGTTTTGAGACCACCCCGTTAAGGCATCCAAACTCCAAGGCTCACCGACCAAGCGAGTTGCAAACTCAATCGGCTTCTAACTGGTCTGAATGCTTAGCCCAAGGTCGCCAAGATATCTTTCTCAGAGAGCAGGACGTACTCGTCGCCACCCAGCTTGAGGTCAGTTCCGGCATACTTGGAATACAGGACTTTGTCACCGGCCTTGATTTCAGGGGCCTGACGGCTACCGTCTTCGTTACGCTTGCCAGGGCCGACAGAAGTAATTTCGCCGACTTGGGGCTTTTCTTTAGCTGTGTCGGGCAAGAGGATGCCGCCTGCAGTGGTCTCTTCAGAAGCGCTGACCTTAACCAACACGCGATCGCCCAGGGGAGTCACACTGGACGCACTCAAAGTAATAGCTGCCATTACAAATTCTCCAGAATCGCTAACACCGAGGTGAATTTGTGCTTGCCTAGAACAAAGACTGACTGAATCCCGTCTTTGTGGATTAGCACTCTCACACTCCGAGTGCCAATTTAGAGCTTTGCGGGGGCCATCTACAACTGCGCAGTGAGTGCGGGTTCCCGAACTGAGTGACTTCAGGGTGTAGTGAATCAATATTGGTATCCACTTTCTGGTGAGCCATCATGAAACTTTGGCGATGGTTGGCGGTGCTTGCCCTCAGCACCAATGCTGGTCTGCTCACCTGGCAGGCTGCCCGAGCCAACCCGATTGTTCCTCAAGCGGGCACCCCAACTCAGGTACAACAAACCGGGTCTGAATTTACCATCACTGGCGGTGTTAGCTCAGCGGATGGGCAAGCCCTATTCCATGCGTTTGAGCAGTTGGGACTCTCTCAAGGGCAAATTGCGACCTTCCTGTCTCAGCCCGACGTGCATTCCATTTTGAGTAGTGTTGTCAGCGGCGACCCCTCTTATATAGACGGGCTCTTACGCGTGACGGGAAGCACCGCTGATTTATATCTCATCAATCCAGCCGGAATCCTGTTTGGCCCTAATGCCCAACTCGATCTTGGGGGCTCTTTAGCAGCGACTACAGCTAGTGGGATATCGTTCGATGGCCAGTTGTTCAACCTATTGGGCAATGACGACTTCAGCCAAGTGTCCGGTGTGCCCACTGGATTTGTTTTCGCAGTGGATGAGACCGGCGCAATTGTGAATGCGGCTGATTTGGCCGTGGCGACAGGAGAATCGATCGCTCTAGTGGGAGGGCAGGTGATTTCGACCGGATCCTTAACGGCTCCGGAGGGCGAAATCACCATCGCCGCCATCCCAGAAGCGGGTTTGGTGCGCATCAGCCATCCCGATATGGTGCTGAATCTGGAAGTTGAGACGTTGCCAAGTGAGGCAATCGCTGACCACAGCAGTGTGACACCGCTAACCTTACCTGCCTTACTCACTGGGGCACCCGCCGACTTGGCGACAGGCTTGATCGTGCAACCGGATGGCACAATCGCCTTGACCGCTAGCGGCACAGTAATTTCATCTC
>CAZFWL010000289.1:0-4940 GCA_964522775.1 uncultured Halomicronema sp. | reverse complement strand
GATCGTCCCAAAGCCGGGTTTAACGCCCGGGCTGTCGCTAAGCCATCGGACAGTTGGACATTGGCGCGGCCTCGGATGGTGCTAGGCGATAGATTGGCTAAGCTGCCCGCCAATTGAAAAGTCGCCGACCCAGTGCCCCGCAAATCGGGCGACAGTTGTTGCAGCTGTAAGTTATCGCCCCGACCGTCGGCCTGCCAGGTGCCGTTGGCTAGAAGAAAGGTACTGTTCAGCGTGCCGCCAGCCAACGTAGCGGCAATGTCGCCATCGCCCCGGAGCCCTGCTAGCGAAAAATCACGGGTGCTGCCCCCAAGACGGACATCACCACCGGCCGTCACCCCTTGCAGAGAGGAATTGAAAAAGCCCAGTTGCAGACCTTGCGCCTGCATGTCTGCCGACCACTGCCCCTGGTTGAGCCGTGCCACCCCGGCCACCGTGCCGCCCGCAATATCAGCGCGTCGCAGGGTGAGGACGTTGCGCTCAATTTCCGCTTCGCCCCGGGTGGGGTAAGTGCCGCCTGGGGCATCCCAAGTCACTGCGCCGTTCAGGTCGTTGACAGGGCCTGAAATATCCGCCTCTAGAGCCAGGGTGCCAATGGAAATGTCGTCGGGTAAGCCGTAAAGACGACCAATATCATCGGCGGGCAAATCGGTGCCGAGGATGTCAAATGCGATCTGGACCGGCCGCCCAAACCGTAGCTCGCCATTGCCTGTCAATTCTCCTCCCGCGAGGGGATTGGCTACCAAATCAGCAAACTGGAATCCCTCAGGGCCATAGGTAACCTCAGAAGCCACCCGCGCAAATTCCACCTGATCAATGGTGCCCCCATCCACGGTTTCCACCAGGCCACTGACGGTGGGTTTTCCTAAGGGCCCTGTCAACTCCACATCAGGGGCTTGCAGGGTGCCCGTCATCTCAACGGGATATTCAAAGTTAAAGGTTTCCGCAATACCGGCCAGGGTGACTGGGGCGATTGCGCCCTCAAGGTCATAGCCATTTCGCGGGTCAATGGTGCCCTCTGCTGCCGCCATCATGTCGCCAAAGCTCATCCGCGTATCTTCAAGGACGACCTGCTCGCCCTGGAACCGAGCTTGGCTGTAAATGTCGGTAAACGGCGTCGACAAATTGTTCAGCGTGAAAGCGCCATTACTCAGACTGGCTGGCCCCGTCAACTGCGGATTGACACCCGGCTGCAACACTAAATCGACGTTGCTGTTCAAGATGCCGCTGTCAATCCTCAGGGGCGAATCTATGGATAGTAGCGATAGGGCGATGGGCGCAACTTTAGGCAGGTCTAAGGATTGGGAACGAATTGAAAAGTTGGCATAAATGCCTTTTTCGGCTGCGGTCAGGGTTTCATCGTCCTGGTCGGGCTGCCGTAGGACTCCGTTCACCGCCAGCGTGCCTGCATTTTCGGGCGCGGCGCTGAGGTCGATCACAATTTCCTGCGCGGTCACGACTGAATCTTGCGCACTGAAATCTGTTGTATCGACTTGACTG
This sequence comes from uncultured Halomicronema sp., assembly GCA_964522775.1. Taxonomy (GTDB): domain Bacteria; phylum Cyanobacteriota; class Cyanobacteriia; order Phormidesmidales; family Phormidesmidaceae; genus Halomicronema. Next base: position 3,443 of record CAZFWL010000289.1, on the reverse strand, counting down.
ATGGCAACGGTCCCGTCGATGTCTGCGATGACTAAGGTTGTGACCGGTGGCTCTCCTTGATCTGCGGGGTAAGGCCGCGCGGTGAGTTCACCATTGCGAATCTCAATCACAGGGCTGACTCGAATTAGGGGATCGCGATCCTTGTCCTCGTCCTCCTCATCCTCAAAATCAAAGCTAAACCATTCGCCGTTGGCACTTTGCTCGATCGCACCCACCGGATTTTCAAAAATGATGCGGGGGCGAATGGTGCCCGTCAGCACCTGTAAGGGATTAATGCGAATCGTCACCGAATCGGCGATGAGCTCTTCCGGCGCGTCGGCGGTCGGCGGTAAAGCGGACTGTCCGAAGCGGATCCGGGTGAGCGATACTCGCTCTACTTCCCCCAAATAGACTGGGCGATCTAGCGTATCCGTCAGCTGTTCCGATGCCCAAGGCGAGAGGTCTTCATTCAGAAAGCTCCAAGTCCACCAGATGCCACCCGTCGCGCCCACAGTGGCGATCGCACCCAACGCTAATCCGGTCGCCTGCCAAAGGCGACGACGCTGGCGCTGAGGAGTCGATTTCGGCTCTGGGGATGACCCGTTGCTCATGGTCTACACACCTGTGCTGTCCGCTCGTGGCCGCTATTTAACCAAGCCGCTCCGAGTCTCTGATTCAAATACACCGTTAGCCAACATGACATTACCAAGCTTGGGCAAACTTTAGCGGTCTTTAGTGTTGAGGGCCGGATAAATTTGCGGCGGTTCGGCATTGAAATGATCTGGCTGCCCATTAAGATACTTAAAATTAACGCTTATGGATGATAGACGGATTAGAGACTCATGCAAGTCTATGTGCTCTTGTTTAACGCGGGGACTGACAACGAGGGAATTCACTCGTTACAGGCCAACGGTCGGAATACAGTCCTCATGTTTGAAGATGAGGATGATGCGACTCGCTTTGGTCTGATGTTAGAGGCGCAGGACTTTCCCACACCTGATATTGAAGCGTTTGAGCAAGACGAAATCGAAGAGTTCTGTGAAGAAGCTGGCTTCGATTTGCGACTGATTCCAGCGGGATCGCTGATGGTGCCTCCCGACAATGCGGTAGAGGAGATGGATTGGGATCCTGACGGCGATTATGTGGAGGAAGTGCCCCCTACGGCGGACGAATCGCGCCTATCAAACGAAGAATTGGACGACATTCGCCAGCGGTTGGAAAAACTGCTCTAATCACGCGGCGATCGCGATTATGACATCCGGCTGCGGCCCGCGATCGCTGGTTGCGAATTTGGCAACGGCAGCGCACGCGCCACACCTCATTGGCTTTCTCTCGTTGAAACGATGTTCTAGGAGTTTTCGGTGACTATTTCTAACGACCCGCTGCCAGACTCGCCGATTGATCGTGGGCATTTACTGACCGAGCAGGCTAATCCTGCCAGTCAAAACTTGGATCAGCTGTCGCCCCTGGAGTTTGTTGATTTAGTCAATGCCGAAGACCAAAAGACCCTCAGTGCGATCGCGGGTGCCCGAGATGACTTAGCCGCTGCGATCTCCCTAATTGCCGACTCGATGCAGCGGGGGGGACGGCTCTTTTATGTGGGTGCTGGTACCAGTGGCCGTTTAGGTGTACTCGATGCCTCCGAATGCCCGCCCACCTTTTGTACCCCACCTGATCTCGTCCAAGGCATCATCGCTGGGGGCGCCGGGGCGCTAGTCCGCAGTTCCGAAGGGCTAGAAGACATTGCCGAAGATGGCGCAGCGATCATTCACGAACACCATATTCACGAACACGATGTCGTTGTCGGCATTACCGCTGGCGGCACCACCCCCTACGTTCACGGCGCGTTGAAGGCGGCGCAGCAGCGGGGAGCAGCGGCTATCCTGATTGCCTGCGTCCCCCGAGAACAGGTGCCCGCAGCGTATGACGGTGACATTCGCCTGATCGTTGGCCCAGAAATTCTCGCGGGCTCGACCCGGTTGAAAGCGGGCACGGTCACCAAGATGGCTTTGAATATTCTCTCTACGGGCGTGATGGTGCAGCTGGGCAAGGTCTATGGCAACCGCATGGTCGATGTCGCAGTGACCAATACCAAATTGCGTGATCGCGCTATTCGCATCCTGAGTGATCTCACCGCGCTGGATCGAGCCCCCGCCGCTGACCTATTAGATCGCAGTGGTCAACGGGTGAAACTCGCCCTGCTCATGCACTGGAGCGGCCTTTCGGTTGCTGAGGCGGAAACGTGTTTGCAAGCGCATCATGGCCAGCTGCGCCAAGCCTTGCAAAGTCTCAATCCGTCTGGTTAAACCCTCTACAAGTCCATCCACGATGAACTCTCGGCGGGACATATTTGCGAGCCATTGATTTCTCAGCACCCAAGGTTAAGGGCGCTTCCGGAACGCCCGATTCTCAATTTGTAGACTGATACCTGAAAGCAAACCGCGGCTTTGCCGTGCCATGAGGTTTTCCACTATGCCTAATTTTTTATCCCTGTTTCGTCACTCGCGATCGCTGCGTTGGTTGGGGCTGTTGCTCGCGACTTGCTTTAGCGTCGTGAGCCTGTCGCTGGGATCAGCGAATGCGCAAGACAGCAACCGTAACACAGGCAATGACTCCGTTTTCTGCATTGCCGATACGGAACCGCTGTCCGATCCCGTACAAGGTCGCAGCTATGGTGACCCGCATATCAATACTTATGACGGGCTGCATTACAGCTTTCAGCTCGTAGGCGAGTTCATCTTGACCCAGGCGGAGAATGCCGGCTTTGAAGTGCAGGCCCGGCAGAAAGCGGTGGCTGGCAGAAGCGGCGTTTCGCTCAATTCGGCGGTTGCCATGCGCGTGTGTGGGCATCGGGTCGCAATCTACGCCCAAGATATTCCTAACGGCGGCTCCACCCCAGTGTGGATTGATGGCTTGCCCGTCCCGCTTGATGTGGACGCTTTGCCACTACCAGGCGGGGGCGAGATTCAGCGCACGGGCAGCAATAATTACGCGATTGTTTGGCCCAGTGGTGATCAGGTACTCATCCGCTCCATTCAAGCGGGCGGCGACACCTTCCTCAATATCATGCCGACGCTGCGCCGCGATCGCTCAAACGATTGGATCGGCTTGTTAGGGAACTTCAACGGTTCCACTGATGATGATTTGATGAGTCGCGACGGTTCGACGATACCAGCTCGATCTACCTACAGTCTGGCCACCAACGTGATTGACCGAGCCCTACCGGCGGTGATCCCCGTACGCACAATCGAAGATACCTATTTCGACACCTTATATCGACAGTTTGGCGATAGCTGGCGCATCCGGCAGTCCGAATCTCTGTTCGACTATCCGCTAGGACAATCCACCGCCGATTTCACCGATACGGCCTTCCCCAGACAGCTGGTGACGCTGAATGGGGTGGCCCCTGCACGCATTGATGCGGCGTTGACCACTTGCCAGGAAGCCGGGGTCGATGAGGCATT
>CAZFWL010000288.1:0-4945 GCA_964522775.1 uncultured Halomicronema sp. | reverse complement strand
TACACCTGTCAGCGCTGAGCGCACCGGCTTAATAATATTGTCGCTGTCGGGCACACTGTCTTCTTTGCCACTGGGCGCTTCGAAGTAATAGGTCAACTTGAGGCGTACATAATCATCGTAGGGGCGATCGCCCTCCCACGTGCTTGCTGCGGCCTTTTGCACCAGCGCCATCCAGGCTTGGAGCTTGGCCTTGTCTTTAGTTTGAAAGGAAACTGGCCGACCGGGCAGGATGAATTCAAAAGGCAGCACAACTTAGACCGAGGGATACACCAAAGCCACTGACGACAGGAAGTTTCAGGTAGGTAAGCAAGCCTGCATAATTCCGCAAGCCTATGTGTAGTAAATCTGTCCTGGTTTGATCGTTCATGACGTGATCACGATTCAAAAGGTGTCTTGTCGCAACACAGCAAGCATCCACTAGCACGACATTGGCCGATGGCGATCGCGAGAAATCATTCCTGATATCACTTAGTATTCCCCTCCCCAACCACCCCTTGCCTCAGGTAGCGGATTCAAATGGATGCCACATATCACCGGGCCGTTCGTTTCGCCTGGGCGATCGCGGCCACCAGTTCCTGAAAGCCTGCGACTTCACTGCTGGGAGTAATAAGAGTTGGGAGATGCTGTAAGCGATCGACATAATGCCGGACATTTGCGACCCCGACCGATAGCGAAAATAACTTGGCGTCGAATAATCCTTCATCGTTAGGGCTATCCCCCACGGTTACGACATCAGCTGCTACCAGGTGGGAAAAATGCTGCTGTAACACCCGCTGTAGACCCACGCCTTTGTCTTGGCTTAGGGGGCGAATGTGACATTGCACGGTGCTGTAAGTAAAGCCCCAACCAGCTTGCCGACAGGTGTCAGCAATGTGATCCAAGGCGGTAGGCGACAAGTTGCCAATCGCAAACGTCCAGTCCGTCAGACGAAAGGGATTATCCACCGCTGGGGTGAGGTCAGGGAACTCAGCCTGTAGTTGAGTGAACATCCCGGCCAACTGCTGACGGTGCTGGTCAAGGGCAGGCACATCGGCTAGTAGTTGAGTCTCCCCCGTCTGAGGCGCGATAAAGACGCCGCCATTTTCCGCGATCGCTCCCGCCACGGGTAAATAATGGGCCACAGCCTGCACCCATCCTGCTGAACGTCCGGTAACAATCAGCGTGGCGACTTGCATTTCACTCAGGGCCGCCAGTGCTTGTAATAATGGCGGCGTAAATTGTCCCTGCTGGGTCAGGGTGCCATCCATATCGCTAGCGACTAATTGCACCACCCGCAGCTGCGACCACGAAGATTCTTGCAACAGCACCGGAGATTTTTTCATAAACGTCCTAAACTTTGGGGATGTTGGAAGGATTCAGGGCTATGGCACAACGTTCGCCTGATCAACGCAATGACTACTATCTGATCGAAGCAGCTCGTGCGGGCATTCACAAGCCAATTTTGGCGGCCCTTTACGCGACTCAGCAACAACCACCCTTGACGGATGGCGAGACGGGCCTTGGTATTGCGCCCGCCAACCGGATCCCCCCCGATCAGGTGAACACCTTTCCAGAGCAGGTGCAATATGCGGCCAACACCATTCGCAGCTTCACCAATCATCTGACCGCCAATGGTTGGCAGGGTAAGGATCTCTGGGATGCGGCGCAGGGGCGCTATAGCGATCGCTTTATTCAGGCGATCGCCGAAGGATACAATCCGCCCACCAACGATGATGCCGCCGCCCACTTAGAACCCGTCGATGCGGGTGAATTGCAACAAGCGTATCTGGCTGACTTAAAGACCGACTTTAGTGCCGCGACTCTGCCTCAGAGCCTAGCCGAACTCGATAATGTGTTGCTGGCCTTCGTTGAGCGAGTCCCCAATAATTACAGTCGACTCGCCTTCCAGCGTGAGGCCCTGTTAGAAGCAGTGCGCATGTGGCGCAAGCTCGATACTCATGCTGATGCGATCGCGGTTTTAGGAATTGATGACGGCGGCACTGCGATTGACGAGACTGCACTCGATCAGGCGTTGGTGAACTTTATCTCTCAGGCTGATCGTTACTTTTCTGGCTATCCCAACCAGCGAGAGGCGCTAATTCGACTCGTCCAACTGTGGCGCAAGTTAGATTCTCGCGAAGAGGCCATCCAGACGCTATCGGCAGAAGATCCCTTTGCCAGTGAAACCAATCCCGAGATCCTTGATCCGGCCTTGATCGCCTTTGTCCAACGCATTCCCGCCAACTATCGGGGCAATGGTGACCAACGGTTTGCCCTGACCGAGGGCTATCGCATGTGGCACGGGCTTGACTCACGCATGACGGCCATTCGTCAGTTAGGGGTTGATCCCAAAATCTTGTCTAGCCAGTCAGGCAATGCGACGGCGATCGCCCAAGTTGCCAGCCAGCTCGATCGTGCCTTACTCGATTTTTGGATGGCGGTTCCCACCCTTTACGAAGGCGATAATGATCGCCGTGAAGCGTTAATTCGCCTTGTCACGATTTGGCGCCGCATGGATGGTCGTATCCCTGCCATTCAATCTCTCTTTAATGATCTGCGACAGATGGAGCGGGCTCGCCGCGATGCCTTAGAGGCCATGCCAGCACCCATTCCAGCTATTCCCCAAAATCGCCCACACCAGTGGACGCCCAGCAATTTACAGTTATCCGCTGCAATCATTCCGGGGGGGAACTTTACCTGGGCAGAGGCGACTCGTGGCGGTGTCCGGATGCCTCCGGATCAATCTACGGTGGATGCCATGATCCGCATCGCCAAGTTAGCTCAAGAAGCCCGAGATCGTATTGGACGACCGTTTGTGATTACTAGTTGGTACCGTCCCCCGGCGATCAACGCTCAGGCTGGAGGAGCTTCTCTAAGTCGGCACATTGTCGGAGATGCGATCGACTTCTACTGTGACGGCTTGACCGGACGCCAGCTTTATTGGGCCTTAGATCCTTGGTGGCCCGGGGGATTAGGCCGGTATGCTCAATATCCTTACCTCTGCCACTTAGATGCCCGCAACGCGCCCGCTCGCTGGGTTCACTAAAGTACAAATCCCTTCATGATACGAATCAGATATTCAGCGGGCATCTTAAATACATGAGTTGAACAGGTTTTCCCGCCATGTTATTTCCGTCTCCGCAGACCCAACTATTTGTGGCTCAAGCACCTGCCCCAGAACCACCGGCAGCACCTGCCAAACCCATAAACTTGTGGATGCTATCATCTGGCGTGCTGTTTGTTTTACTCATTGCGGCAGGCGTAGTCAACTATCTGCAGGGGCAGCGCCTAAAAAAAGAACTGAAATTTGTTAATTACAAAAATAAAGAGTTACAAAAGCGAGTCAAGATGGCAACAGCCACCATCGCGAAGATGGAAAAAAATCCTGACTTAGTGCACTCCCGTGAGTTTAACCTTGACTATTTACGGATGAGAATGGAAGAGGAAATGTTCCACTTCCAAATTGTGAACCAGCTCAAAGTCAAAGTTAAGCAGGAATTAGCTGCCGCATTGCGCCCTCAACAAGCAGAAAGTGGCATGGTGGGCATCGCGAGTAAAGCGCGGCAAATCGATCAAATCTTTGACGTTGCCTACAAAACCAGCGAGGCTTTGGGCTCCAAAACGCGTATTCTCTTTCGGATTGAAATTAAACTGGCGAAGTTGCCAACACAGTCCACTTCGACCACCATTAATCAAATCATTGAATGCATTGAAACCTTTTTAAGCCCAGAGGCAGAAGGCGGGGCTTGGCAACCCACAATTCAAGGGCGCTTAGCTAATATGCATTGGGATCAAAAAGCGAAGCCAACGCCGCTGTTGATTTTGGCCCAGTCCGCCGAAGGTGTGAACGTCACTATTCGCAGCAGCTATAAGCCAGCTTAGTGAAACCTAGTTAGTCTCCTCCGTCTCTTTCCGAAGGCTTAGAGTTGCTCTAGCCCCACTCAAAGATCGCTGCACCCCAACTTAAGCCCGCGCCAAAGCCCGATGATGCCACCACATCACCGGGCTTAATTTTGCCGTTACGGACCGCTTCATCCAGAGCGATGGGAATCGAAGCAGCAGAGGTATTACCATGCCGACCCATGTTGCTAATCACCTGTTCAGCCGGAATATTGAGGCGATTAGCTACAGCATCCAGGATACGCTGATTAGCCTGGTGTAACAGGAGCCAATCCACATCTTGAGTGGTCAAGCCCGCACGAAATAATGCTTTCTCGACAATTTCAGGCACACGCTTGACAGCAAACCGATAGACTTCTTTGCCATTCATATCGACAGGAGCAAAGGTTCCTTTCTGGGTCGTTTTATTGTCGGTCAGAGCTACCGATTCTGATTGATAAGGCAGCGTGAGACAGCCATTCATGGAACCATCACTGCGCATTTCAAACCCCAGCAAGCGATCGCGATCGCTGGCCTGCAAGACGACTGCTCCAGCACCATCGCCGAATAGGACACAAGTGCGGCGATCGCTCCAGTCAGTCCACCGTGAAAGGACATCAGCCCCTACTACTAAGACGGTCCGATATACCCCCATTCGTAGATATTGAGCGGCTGTAACCAAAGCAAACACAAAGCCAGAGCACGCCGCCGTCAGATCAAATGCTGCTGCGTGAGTTGCTCCCAGCTCAGCTTGGACTTGGGCCGCACTTCCAAACAAATCATCCGGAGTAGAAGTCGCCAAGATAATCAGATCAACTGCCTCCGCACTGAGGCCGCTCATATCCAGCGCTGCCGCTCCAGCCTTTGCTGCCAGACTGCTCAGCGAATCTTGTGCTGTCGCGATGTGTCGCTGGCGAATGCCGGTACGAGCCGTAATCCACTCATCTGAGGTATCAACCATCTGGCTGAGGTCTTCATTGCTGAGGGCCACAGATAATTGGGCCGAGCCACATCCGACTAAAGACACCCCTGCCGTTATATGTTGCACAATCTACTCTCCGTCTGCCGCAGGCATCGCCACCTTATG
>CAZFWL010000287.1:0-4958 GCA_964522775.1 uncultured Halomicronema sp. | reverse complement strand
AGTAGAACGCAGAAGCCAGTTTAACATTCTGCTTAAGCCCTATTTAACGAAATCTGGGCTGTCAGGCCGGGCTCTTGTCCTGGGTTGATGGCGGCAACTTTATTGGTTTCTGGCGAATACAGCCGCGGTAGGGAACTCGCGGGGTGGCTTCGCAGTCTGCAGATTTTAAGTGCCCGGTCAACCTCAGGGGCACGAGAGCCCCCCAAGTGAAGATGCAGTTTAATGCTTTATTTTCTAAGGTCTGGGGTATTCTTAAGCAGATTTTGAATGACACTCGCATGGTGAACCCGTTACCCATACATTGCTCTGCCTGCTGGCGGCCCACGTTGAAACTGCGTTGGCTCGCGATGGTGATGGTGACGGTCACGTTGTTTGCGGGCGTCGAATTGTGGGTCGGTTGGCTGAGCCACAGTTTGACTCTGCGGGCTGACTCCGGTCATATGCTGACGGACGGTGTAGCCATGGCGATCGCCCTCGCGGCGGCGTGGATGGCCCAGCGATCGCGGTCAGTGGCGACTGGTAATCAGCGGGTCGAAGTGTTGGCAGCGCTGATCAACAGCCTGGCTTTACTCGCGATGGCGGTTTGGATTGGCCGCGAAGCTTGGACCCACTGGCAGGGAGAACCGACAGAAATTCTCACTCTGCCGATGCTCATCACGTCACTATTGGGGCTGCTCATCAATGGGGTAAACCTGTACTGGCTACACGGTGATTTACGCCAAGACCTGAATGTGCGCGGCGTCTTTTTGCATATCTTGGCGGATCTGGTGGGATCGGTGGGGGCCATTATGGCGGCGATCGCGGTCACGTTCCTGAATTGGGTGTGGGCCGACATGCTGATTGGCACGGCGGTGGCGCTGGTGATTGCAGTGAGTGCCTTACCTTTACTGTGGCAAAGCTTTGTGCGGTTGCGGCAGCCCCCGGCTCCAGAAACCCTTGAAGCGGCGGAATTACAGTCAGTAGGCTGGTTTGAAGCGGGTAAAACCGACCTGTCCACTTTGTTGATCAAATAAGCTTCCAGAAATCTTAAGACTTTCCGGGTTTTCACGGAGATCCCACCATTTCTTGACATCGTTTGAAAATAAAACGAGTTAAGGAAAATACCCATGTTGGATTCAAGTTCTTTACCGGAACTGCTGGGGCCGGAGGTCAAGAAGGCCACGGGCTGGATGATTGCCTTCAGCATTTTGATGATTGTGACCGGCATTTTGGCGATCGCCATGCCCGGCATTTCTTCAGTCACCTTTACGCTGATCTTGGGCTGGCTACTGCTGTTCAACGGCATTGTCCGGTTGGTAAATTCTTTCCGCTCGAAGCCCATTCGCGGCTTTTGGTTGAGCCTGATTGTCGGGATTATTTACACCGTTTCCGGCATCATCGTCATCTTCAACCCGATTGAAGCGGTGCTGACGCTGACCTGGCTCTTTGGCTTCATGCTCATTTTTGAAGGCATTGTCACCATCGTTTCGGCTTTTGTGAATAAGACGGGCCGCAGCTTGGCTTGGCTTCTCGTTTTAGACGGTGTCATTACTCTGATTCTCGGCATCCTGGTGCTGAGTGGCTGGCCCGCCAGCGCCATCTGGCTCATTGGCTTGTACATCGGCATCAGCATCCTTATGAGTGGCATCTCCCTCCTCGTGATTTCCTTGGCGGCCCGCAAGGCGGTGAAGGAAACGACTATTGAGCCAGCGTAATTAGCGATCGCTGAATGGCCGCTAGGGTGCCCCGACTGAGGCACCCTAGCGATGCTGAATGCCTGGCAAAAGCGATCATGGAAAATCGGTACAGTTGTTTAGCTGATGTGTGGAGCATTACATTTGCGGGGTCGACAAGTGCCTACACTCCGGGGTGGTGTGATGGACTTTAAACCCTATGAAGTGGATGACTTTTTCGGCGATCGCGGCGGCTGGTTTGGTGGCGACGGCGACCCCGCTGGCGGCGGATGATCATGTATCTCCCAATGGTGTCAGAACGCTGACTCCGGAAGGCGGCATTATTCCCACGGCGACCTGGAGTTTGGGCACCCGCGCAGGCGACTACGTGTTCGTGGCGGGGATGCGCGGCATTGATCCAGCGACGAACAGCCTGATACCAGATGCGGAAGGCCGGGTGCGACAGGCATTTTTGAACATGCAGCTGATTGCCGAGTCGGAAGGGGCGACGTTGCAAGACGCTGTCAGGCTGGTGGTGTATGTCACTGATATGTATCGTTATCGCCCGATTGTGAACCAGATTCAGGAAGAGCTTTGGGGCGATGGTCCCTACCCGCCCCGCACAATTGTGGAGGTTGATCGCCTGAACCAAGACGACATTGTGGAAGTGGAAGGCACGTTCTACGCCCCGCTCGAAGAGTAAGCTGGGAGGCCACCCCTGCCACCCGACCAATATTGCCGGGTGGCGGGGGACCGATCCCCACTAGCTGAGCGATTTACCGGGACTGAATTATTGACTAGCCCCCTCCATTTGCAAGCCTAAAAGCGCCCCTAAAATCACGGCATAAATCAGGATGGTTTTGAGCCAGGAGCTGCGCTTCAGCCAAAACCTGCCCACGACGCCGGTCAAAATGGCGGCCATCAAATAACTGAACATAACCTGCCCGATGATTTCACCCGTTTCGTAGGGACTGGGGTAGAACGCCTGGGAGACCGTCACAGTCGCGTGCACCGCAAAGGGGGGAATGGCAATAATGAATGCTTTGAGCCAGGGGCCGACGGGTTTCATGGGGGACGCCTCAGGTCAGTGATGAGTCAGCACTGCCAATATGCCCGGCAGCACGGGAAAATCTTGAATCCAGAGCCCGGAACATTAACTTTGTGAATCACCTTGGAATTGATCCAGCCGCTCCATGAAATACAATACCTCTGCTGCGTCGGCGTAATTGAGGGCGGGGTCATCGGCCAGGGCCGGGTCGCGGGAGCCGCTGAGGATGGCCACCATCGCCTGGATGAGCTGCTTGAGGGAGTCGAGGACTTCCGGGTTATTGGTCAGCTCGGCAAGCTGCGACTGCACCTCATCGATCGGCTGCTGAGCCAGCAGCCCTAGAACGTGGTCAACCAGCTTGCCGCCGTAAGCCTGCGCATAGCCCCCCTGCTGCCGGTAGGCCAGATAGGCATCGCGGGCCTGCTGCCACGCCGCCCGCGCCGCTGCGGAGTTGCCGGTGGCGATTTCGATGTCGTGCAGGATGTCGAAGGATTTATAGATTTCAACGGCAACACCAAAGGGCTGATAACATTCGATCGCCCGCTGAATCTCCCACCGCGCTTCGTCGTACCGCTGGAGCGCGCGCAGGGTAACGGCAATGTTGTTGCGGTCCACGCCTTCGTATCGTAGGTCTCCTAGCTCAACATGGATATCCGCTGCCTGCCGGAAAAAGGTCACGGCCTCTTCCAGGAGATTTTGTTCGAGATAGAGATTACCGAGCTGGCCTAAAGTACTCGCTGGCACATTGGCGTCGGTCATCCCAGTTCTGATGTTTAGCTCCAAGGACCGGCGGTAGGCCGTTTCTGCCGCGTCGAATTGCCCCGCCTTCTGGTATACGATGCCGATTTGGTGCCAGATGACGGCGACCGATTGGGGTTCGCTCTGCTGTTCAAACAGGGTGCGGGCGTCTTCGTACTCAGCGATCGCCTCGTCATAGCGCTCCTGCAACATTCGCACCGTCGCTAGTTGTACCTTCCCGACTGCGACATCTCGAAAAGACTCGCGGGATTCGTCGCGCGAGATTGCCTCCTCATACTTCTCCGCTGCTGCCTCCAACTGACCCAACGCCCGCAGACAGTCGCTCTGTTCAGTCAGGGTGACGGAGGCCATGCGGGCTCCCGGCTCCCCCAGCGCCTCGAACTGCTGCTGGGCGGTGACTAACAACTTCAGGGCTGGGGCGGCCTGCCCTGCCGTGTTCAGCACCCGACCAAGCATGTAATAGGCCATTGCTAAATCATAATCTGCGCTGGGATAGGCGATTGGCCCCACCGCCTGGGCCTTTGCCAGTAGGGTCTGGGCCTGGGTGTAGGCAGCCTGGAGCTGTCCCTGATCCAGCAGTCGCTCGATCTGTAATCGCTGGTTATTAAACTGGGTCTGGCCCCACTGCGGCAATACAGCCGCGGCCCGTTCCCGCAGGTCCACCGCCCGCGCGCGAGCCTGGGGGCGGTTCAGGTGGGCCAGCAGTTGCTCAATCTTTCCGGCAGTATCGGCCACCCTTTCCGCGAGGGCGGCATCTGCCGTCAGGCGCTGCCCCAGCCAGTCGAGCAGCGCCATCAGGTTGGGCAGTTCCAGCAGTGTCAGCCGAAAGGCCAATCGACTGTCTTTGGATATTTGCTGATAGAGAAAATCCACCAGTTGCCCCATTGCCTCGGCCCAGGTGGTGGTGAGCGGTAACCGTTGCTCTGCAGGTTGCCCCAGCTGTAGGTAAGCGGGCAGGGCAGGGTCGAGGCGCAGGTAGATGTACTCCTGCTCTTCCGCCATGCCTACTTCAATGAGTGCCACTGCTACCGCTTTCGCACTGTCATCGTCAATTCCCATCACCGATTTCAAGATGAATAACTGCCCACCCCCATGCACCACTGCCAATCGCTGCACCTGCTCCCGCACCTCTTCGGGCAATCGCCGCAGCGACAGCTCCACACTGGCATACAGCGAGTTTTCCCGATCGCCCGGATTCTCCGCCTCTAGCTGGGCCATGAGCTGGCTCAGCCGTTGGGTAGTCAGCGCTACCCCGGTGCGCACTTCCCTCGCCAGCAGCCCCAGGGCGCGGGGGTGGCAGTTTACGGTTTCCACCAGTTCGGTAATTTCTGCTGGGGTGGTGGCGTTGTCGGTGGCGGGGGGCTCCCAGCCCTGTTGGGCCATCACCTGCTCCACCAGTTGAATGGCTTCCCGTTCGCTCAGCCGTCCTAACGCCACGGTGCATTTGGCATTGGCAAAAGGGGCGGGCAGGGGTTCGCGGCTGGTAGGGAAAGAGTGTA
>CAZFWL010000286.1:0-4959 GCA_964522775.1 uncultured Halomicronema sp. | reverse complement strand
GAATACATCTCCACAATACGGGCCAACTTGCTTAAGCCCACAACCCGTTGCTTAGGAATGTAGGCGACATGGGCACGGCCCATGAAGGGCAACATATGGTGTTCACACAAACTGAACAGGTTGATATCACGCACGAGCACCATTTCATTATGACCTTCGTCAAAAATGGCGTTATTAACTAAATCATCGAGTGATTGACTATAGCCACTGGTCAAAAAGCGCATGGCTTCAGCTACTCGCTTAGGCGTTTTAAGTAACCCTTCGCGTTCAGGATCTTCGCCTAGCGAAAGCAGCATAGTTCGCACAGCATCCATCATGGCTAGCTGGCTTTCGTCAGAAACTGGCTTAGCAGTAGTATTCTCGCCATAGGCAGTATTGCGATCAGGACGAATGGCAGGAACACCGTTTTGACGGAGATCTAATTCTGCAGTTGAACTCGACAAATTGGCACCATTGTTGGTGTTAGAAGACACGGTAGTCATAGTGGATTGGTAATTAATACTCCAAGCAGTTGAAATTTTGCCGATTGACCGTGAGCAACTGACCGATCAAAGGGCGCCTCCGCTAGGCATCAACGTGATTTCGTCAATGACTGCGGAATTGGGCAATTGGACGGCGTGCAGAATACTTTGAGCGACGATCGCTGGAGTCAGCATTTGTGAACGCTCGAAATCAGACTGCACGGTCTCGGTATCCCAAAGCGGCGTGTTGACCGCTCCGGGCGATACTGTCATCACGCGAATGCCATGTTCGCCTTCCTCAACCCCAAGAATGCGGCCAAGGGTAATCAATCCAGCCTTGCTGGCGCTGTAAGCCCCCCAAGTCGGAAAAGCATTATGGGCAGCAATGGAGGCAACATTAACGATCGTTCCTTGACCTAGGGCTCTCATGCCAGAAAGCACTGCTTGCATGGTCAGCAATACACTCGTCAAGTTAAGGTCAATCAAGGTTTGCCAGTCGCTCAAAGGCATATCAGCCAAAGCTCCGGTGTAACCCATACCAGCGTTATTCACCAGAATATTGACGCTGCCAAAGTCTTCGAGGAGGCTGGCTAGTTCAGCCTGCAAAGTGTCAATTTGACTTAAATCAACGCTGTAGTATTTAACTTCAACGGAAAATTCAGCCAACTCTTGCTGTAAAGCATGAAGTTTTTCAGACGTGCGAGCAACTAAGGCGATGTCAATCCCAGCTTTAGCAAAAGCGATCGCAGTTGCACGACCAATCCCACTGCTTGCACCGGTAATTAGCGCCCGCTGTTGGCTTTCAGAAGTCATAAACCTGGTGTCAAAATACTTACGATAAAGCTGATCAGGCGACAGCCATACAGCTTTGCCGTCAGCGGACCTCATTAAGTTGGTGGAACAGCTAAATCAGCTCTAATTTCTCCACACAGTCAATATTAACAAATGTAAACCCTGTTTGTGTAGATTCTCATTTTGCCATCTTTGATGATATCAGGCTGACTGGGCAAAACCAGAAATCTTTTGCCAGCGATGGTCAAGTGGTCAAACACGAATCTGACGCTATTAAGTCTACGTCTTGCGGTAACAACAGGGCGATTGAAACACAGCCAAAGGATCAGGCAATACTGGTGTGAGCTGTTTCGGAAAAGACACCGACCTGTCGAAATTTCTGGTAGCGCAGATCCCGTCGCTTTGCTGGCGGCAAAACGAGGAGTGCCTCTAGATTTTCCCGCAGAGCTTCGCGCAATATCTCTGTAGCCTTCACAGGGTCTGCATGGGCGCCACCCAATGGTTCTGGCAACAACACATCCAGAATGTCGAGATTCATTAAGTCTTGGGCTGTGATTTTGAGCGCTTCGGCAGCCTCAGCAGCTCTACCGGCGTCCTTCCACAAAATAGCAGCGCATGCTTCTGGACTTGCCACAGTATAGACCGCGTGCTCCAGCATCATGAGACGATCACCAACGCCAATACCTAAAGCGCCACCTGAGCCGCCTTCACCAATGACAGTACAAATAATTGGCACGTCGAGGCCAAACATTTCACGGAGGTTAAAAGCGATCGCTTCTCCTTGCCCCAATTCTTCCGCTTCGTACCCAGGAAAGGCGCCAGGGGTATCGATGAACGTAAAAATGGGCATATTGAAGCGATTGGCGTGCTGCATCAATCGCATGGCTTTACGATAGCCACCGGGTGAGGCCATCCCAAAATTACGGGCGACGTTATCCTTCGTGTCGCGACCTTTTTGATTACCCAACATCACAACTGGGCGGCCTTCAAACCGAGCAATGCCACCGACCAAGGCCGGATCATCTTTGCCCGAGCCGCGATCGCCATGGAGTTCGATCCATTCGTCGCTAATAGCTTGAATGTAATCAAGCGTGCTAGGACGACGGGGATGACGGGCGACTTGCAACCGCTGAGCCGGAGTCAAGCTAGCAAAAATTTCCTGTCGCAGTTGATCAGCGCGAGTCTCCAATTGTCGAAGCTGTGCTGACACATCGACTTCATTGTCTTCCGCGAGATCTCGAATCTGGTCAATACGCTCTTCTAGCTCAACCAGCGGTTTTTCGAAATCTAGCAGGATGGTCTTACGTTGGGTCGTTGGCATAATTCCAATTACATCGATGGCAAAGCAGCTTCATACTCAGGGCAGCCGCCCACAAGTTAAAGCGTCAACCGAAAAAGCCTCTCTTAGTAAGCATAGCGGTTCCTGTTTTTCTTTCTGGAAAATTCGCCAAAGCAATGAAGCCTCAGCATCACGCTGGCCAAACAATGGACAATCAAATCAGGCTCCTTGTTTGCACCAATAGCGAAGGCTTAGGCCATGCCCAACAATCACCAAACTTAAATCGTACAAGTACAAATAGTTGGCAAACACTGGTATTACGATCAAGAGCTTTCGGACACGAGAGAAGGAGAATTGAGCTGGAGTAGCGGACGGAAGCCATGTCTAACAGAGGCTTGGCCAATCATGTCCATTTTTTCCAGCGTGATTTGATTACGCCCCCACGAAAAATTTGTGTACCACTTTTCGAATTCAAGCAGCATTGACTCCGCAAAGCAGGCAAAGAGTTGCCGTGCAGGCACATCCATATTCACAATGCTCATGATGCGCCAGTCAATATCGAGAGAATGTTCAACAATTCCCCCTTTTAGAACATAGATACCGTCAGCATTAAAGTGACTATCCAGGTTTTTAGGATAGCCGCCATCAATCATGAGACAGGGACGCTTAAGAATTTCAGGATCAATGTTGACGCCCTTGGGCATACTCGCAACCCACACCACAATGTCAGCTTGAGCAACGGCATCTTCTAGGCTATCGGCGATAGTGCCACGACCAAGCTCATCTTGTAAATTTTGCAGCCGCTCTTGGTTTCGCGCTACCAGTAATAAGTCCTGGATGTCAGTTCGGGCAGTGAGCCAACGACACACGGCGCTGCCAATATCGCCAGTTGCGCCACACACGGCGACTGTTGCAGTAGAAAGGTTAATTCCCAGCTTCTCCGCAGCGGCTTCAACTTGTCGACAAATGATGTAAGCCGTATGAGTATTACCTGTGGTGAATCGCTCAAATTCCAACGAGACATTACGCACTTGCCGCATCTGACTCAGGTTGAAATTTTCGAAAATAATTGATGAAAACCCTCCAAGGGCCGTGATATCAATCCCATTTTTTTGCGCATGAGCCATGGCATTGACGACTTTTCGTGCAGCCGTCTTAATCCGCCGTGCTGCCAGCATCTCTGGTAAAAAGCAGGACTCGACATAACGTCCTTCAATAATTTGGCCTGTAGCGCTCGTGACCTTGATATCGTCAACAATCTGTGGCGGTGCGCTACACCAAAAATCAAGTCCCTGATCAGCATATTCGGGATAGCCTAAGTCCCGTGCGACTGCTTGAGCGTGATCGAGACTGGTTAAATGTCCAATGAGACCAAACATTAGTAATCCTGCGTGCCACCTTTGAGGGAAAAGAAGATGAGGCGAAAGCTAAAGATTCCCTCACCATACAGCATTTCATGCCTCGCAAAGCTTAACTACTCGACCAACGTACGGGCCTCTAAAACAAGCTTGCATGAGCATCTGAGTCAGCGATTCGGGTAAACGTAGGCAGTTATTCGCCGAATCTCAACCGCGTCATCTGCGAGAGAAAAATTGTATACTCTGGTTTGGAAAATTACTTACAGAAAATGAGATCGCTACCTTTTGTTGTAAAGCGATCTCATTTCTGTGAAGCCACAACAACAAAATTTGCTGTCATGGTGCTCTTTCTCTTAGACAGTCGCTAAGCCTTGAGCGGAGAGTTTCATCACTTCACGGCTAGAAAAGCCAATATTACCCAACGCTTCGCCATAGGTAATCATGAAGTCTTCGACCAGAGCTTCCTTCTCCATCCCAAGGACGTTAGCATCATCTGCAACTTGATTGAGCATGGCCCATACAATCGGTAGGTTCTGGCGATTGGCTTCCTCTAATTCTGCTTTAGACGCTTCAAAATTGGCTTTTAGCCATTCTTCGCCAAAATTGAGGTGCATGTACTCGTCCTTAACCACACCCTCAGTAATTTTGCGAGCAAAATCATCTGCGACAGGAATATAGATGTTGTAAGCCGAAATGGCAAAGGTCTCGATAATCAGAGATTGAATCAACAAGCAGGTAACAATCTTGCCTTCGTCCCAAGCTTGTTTGAAATTACTGTGGAGTTGCTCAAAAAAGGCTTGAGCAAATTCCATATCAGCAGTAACCGATAAGTTTCTACCACAGGCCTGAAACCCTTTCATGTGGCGCTTTTCCATCTTAGCCAAACGCAAGAGATCATCCTTAGCGTCGGGGAGGAGTTCTGCCAACTTACAGTAGTTGTCAAATGCCTCTTGCTCACCCTCAATTACGATCGCATTGATGCGGCTGTAAGCGTCTTTGTAGCTTTCAGATTGGTAATCGAGTGCAGGAGTGATATCCAACTGTTGCATAGCTATATAGTCCTTGCGTC
>CAZFWL010000285.1:0-4960 GCA_964522775.1 uncultured Halomicronema sp. | reverse complement strand
TTCACAGGCCTCTTTTTCCAGAATTTCAACTTCGATGCTGTGGTCACGGGCGATTGCTTCAGCAGTCTCGGCCAGCATGGCTGGGGTTGCGACATTGGGGGGGGCAGCCACCAGTTCCCGCGCCAAAATTACCCCGTCTGCGACTTGCTGGGCGCGAGCGATCGCAGGTGCTTCATCGGGATACCCGACTAAGTCAATTCGTTCAATCGCGAAGCTTTTGTCGTCGGCTTCTGACTTAAAGCGATTGTCTTCGTGGAGAGCGAGCAGAGCGCCTTCACAAATGGCTTGGGCAGACAAGGCGGTATCGTCATTCCAGGTAGGCAGGCTAACGCCCAAAACCTTACACTTCTCTTTTTTGCTTACCCGCGCCGCGATCGCTCCAGCCCGTCGTAGGGTCTCCAGCGTCATCGCTTCATTTTTACCAAGGCCAATTAGAGCTAGCTTCCGTATGGAGCTACTGCTACCAACACGGATGACGGCACTACTATCGGCGGCAGCTTTAAATTCGACTTCATCAATCAACTCTTGCACCAAGCCTGAGAGCTTATTGTCGAGCTCCGCTAGTGCTCCAGACAAAGGCAAATCTGACTCAGTGACACCAATCGCAAGGCAGTCGCCAGTCCAGTCGAGTACTGGCTGAGTTGATAAGTGAAGATCCATAGGGGGCCGATTGCTGTTTTTTCAAAGGAAATACCCTTTACATTTGATCACAGCTTGGGAGGTTCTGCAATTTTCTAGCGGGGGTTGCCCATATTTCTTATTTCAGGGTTGAGTGCTGGGATTGCCATCGAAACTTTGACAAAAAAATCAGTTGCACCACTCTAGTAATGGCCATAGTTTGGGCGGGAGTGATGGTATCCACACCCAAAAACAACAGATCGACCACGCATTTGATCAGGGATTTGTTAGAACTGCAAGAGGCAGCCCACCGGCACTACAGAATTTTGTAATCAAGGGGAGACAGCGATGCGGCGGCGGTTAGGAAACTGGATGCCCTGGATTGGACTTTCGGGGGCAACAGCATTGGGGCTCGGGGCAACGTTGGCGCTGGTTAATGCAGCGGGTTGGTTACCCAATCCCATGGATACGTCGAACACTGCTGCCGATGTGGAATCTGCATCAACAATGGGGTCCCCGGCTGATTCCCTGGTGTGGTCACTGGCACTGCAGTCGCCGGAAACGCGGGCCGATGCGCTGAAGGCGATCGCCGCCCAACCGGTCTCCGATGAACAAGTGCGAGCCCGCTATTTGTTGGCTCAGGATCTACTGGATCAAGGGCGTGGCGGTGCCGCGCTCCCTCTCTTGGAAACCCTGCCTGAAGATTTTCCTGAACTAGCTGTTCATAGTCGCATTCAACTTGGTAAAGCCCAAAAAGCTAGTGGTGCAACGGATATCGCCGCTGAGACTTGGAAGCATGTTCTGCAAGAACATGGCGAGCATCCTGCCTCGGGAGAAGCGTTATATCAGCTCGGTCAACAGGATGCGCAGCATTGGGATCAGCTGTTGCAAAAGTTTCCCGCCCACCCCCGCAGCGTAGAGGTGGCCCACAAACGCTTGGTGGAAGCAGCGCAACCCCCAGATGAAAAGGAGTTGCTGCTGACCATGACGCGCCACGGCATTTATCACCCCGATGTGCTGACCTTTGTAGATCAGTTGGTAGAAAAATATGGTGATCAACTCACTGCCGAAGACTGGCAGGATGTCGGCTTTGCCTACTGGGAACGACAATCCTATAAGTCGGCGGGTAATGCTTACAGCCAAGCCCCAGCGAGTCCCCAAGTGCTGTATCGAGCAGCGAGAGGGGCACAAATTGCGGAGCAGCGAGCCGCCGCGATCGCTGGCTACTACCAACTCGATGCCACGTTTCCTGAGGCTCCCGAAACGGCTTTAGGGCTGATCAAGCTTTCGTACTTGGTCGATAAAGAAACGGCGCTGCAAATATTGGATCAAGTGGTGGAGCGCTTTCCGGATCGGGCGGCAGAAGCGCTCACAGAACAGGCGGCCATTATGGTGGCGTTAGAGAGTCCAGACACAGCAGCTCAACTGCGCGAACGGATTCTGACTGAATACAGCGGTTCGGAAGAGGCGGCAGCGTTGCGATCGCAATATGCTCGTAACGCGGGTGAAGCGGGCAACTGGTTAGCTGCCATTCAATGGGCCGATCAATTATTAACGGAAAATGCCACCGATGAACTGGCGCCTGAGTTAGGTTTTTGGGCGGCTAAGTGGGCCTCGCGAGCGGGCGATAATCAAGCGGCTGCCCGACGGTTCGAGCAGGTGATTCGTGATTATCCCGAGTCTTATTTTGCCTGGCGCTCCGCCAGTCTCTTGGGCTGGGATGTCGGCGATTTTCAGACGGTGCGATCGCTGCAACCCGACATTGCTTTACCCACCCAGCGACAACCGCTACCGGCTGGTTCTGAAAAACTGCAAGAACTGTACTTGCTGGGCCAAGACGAAGATGCCTGGTCACTTTGGCAAGTTGAGTTTGAGAATGCTCAATCGCCTGCCGTCACTGAACAGTTCACCGACGGGGTTATGCGCGTTGGCGTGGGGGATAATCTCGACGGCATTTTTATGGTCTCTAGCCTCGACTGGCGGGACACTCCAGAAGAACAGGCAATGTACACTGAGGTGCAGCAGCATCCAGCTTACTGGCAGACACTTTATCCTTTTCCCTACAGCCAGCTCATTGCGAAGTGGTCGACCGAGCGACAGCTCAATCCGCTCTTGGTGACCGCCCTGATGCGTCAAGAGTCCCGTTTTGAGCCCCAGATTCGTTCCGTCGTGGGCGCAGCGGGATTAATGCAGGTCATGCCTGAGACGGCTGATTGGATTCAGTCGAAATCGGATATCGCTGCCGCCAATCTAGATGATCCCAACGACAATATCAATCTGGGAACGTGGTATCTCGACTATACCCATGAGGAATACGGTAACCATTCGCTCTACGCGGTCGCTAGTTACAACGCCGGTCCTGGCAACGTTGCTGACTGGATAAATCGCGGCGGCTATGTCGATGATGATGATTTTGCGGAAAAAATTCCCTTTCCTGAAACCAAGAACTACATTCGCGCTGTTTTCGGGGGCTATTGGAATTATTTGCGCCTTTACAATCCCGCGATCGCGCGTCAGGTCGAGAGCCTACAGCAAGCAAACCCAAAATAACGTAACATTTGCTTTTACAATTAGCTGGTGATGGGTGTCTTGGCAGACGCAATTCATTACCGTTTCCCTGAAAGAGGCAAGGTGCAAGGTGAATCCAGCGCAGCAGGAGCAACTTAGCAACGTTGGTGCTTACCTCCGTGATTTGAGAAAGGAGCAAGGCACAACCATCGATGAAGTTGCCAATCAAATCTTCATTCGGCCGGCATTAGTCGCAGCAATTGAATCGGGCGACTGGGAGTCGCTGCCTGAGCCCGTCTTTGTACAAGGGTTTATTCGTCGCTATGCCGATTATCTCGGTCTTGACGGTCGCGAAATTTCTCAACAATTTGAGCCTACGCCTGTCGCTGTTTTACCTGATCCGGCCTTAGCAACGAGCAGCTCAGTCGAAGGTGTGGTCAAGCAGCAAGACAAACATGGCTTAAAAGTTCTTTCCAAAGCTGAACCCACTGCCAGTAATGGCAGTATCGCTACCCCGGCTCGGCCTGTACCCATTCTTAACTGGCTTTTGGGCCTGGTGGGTTTAGCTGCTGTTGTCGGCTTAATTGCCTGGTTTGCGATGCGCCCTGCGCCCCAGTCTTCTACCGCCACGTCTGGTTCTGAAGCCACTGAAGAATCTAGTGATGAAGCTGACGCGATCGCTGAGTCCGCTAATGAAGGAGATGCTGCACCTGAGACAGCTTCTAATGAGACAGAGGCACCAGTGGCTGCAGATGATGTGACCTTTGCCGTCAATCTTGAACAAGATGCCTGGATGCGGGTGACGGTGGATGGTGAGGTGGCTTACGAAGGCACGCTCTCCGCTGGCAGCCAAGAAACTTGGACCGGAGAAGACGAAATCAGAATTACGGCAGGGAATTCAGGGGGCGTGCTGTTTTCCTTCAACGGCAGCGAAGAGCAGCCCCTAGGACAGCCCGGCGCAGTTCGTAACTTAACGCTGACCCCTAACACCGACGCCACGACCTTGTCATCCCCATGACCAGCGATGACTCTTACAATGAATAAGGGTTTGACATTACCTGATCCACTTTTATCTTGTCTATGACCACTTCTCCCGAGACTACAGCGCTATCACCTCGCGATGATGAGCTTGAAGAAAACGAGTATCTGGATGAGGTGCCAGGTGATGTGGAGATGTCAATCTTTGATCACCTAGAAGAGCTGCGCATGCGAATTTTTTATTCGCTGCTGGCAGTCATTGTGGGGGTGATCGGCTGTTTTGCCTTTGTCGAAAAAATCGTCCAACTTTTGGAAGTTCCTGCTCAGGGGGCAAAGTTTTTGCAGCTTTCCCCAGGGGAGTATTTTTTCGTGTCTTTGAAGGTGGCGGGTTACTCGGGCTTGCTCATCGCTAGCCCATTTATCCTCTATCAGGTCATTATGTTCGTGTTGCCGGGGCTGACTCGGCGTGAGCGACGGGTAATTGGGCCAATTGTTTTAGGCTCCAGCGTCCTATTTTTTGTGGGTCTTTTCTTTGCTTACATTGCTCTGATTCCAGCCGCTCTCAATTTCTTCATTAGCTACGGTGAAAATGTCGTTGAGCAGCTATGGTCGATCGATCGCTACTTTGAGTTTGTCCTTTTGCTGCTGTTTAGTACTGGCTTAGCGTTTCAGGTGCCAGTGGTCCAGTTTCTGCTAGCACTGTTGGGGATTGTTGATTCGCAGACCATGCTGAAGGGGTGGCGTTTCATTTTGCTGGGTGCCGCAATTTTAGGTGCGGTGTTGACGCCCTCTACCGACCCGGTGATGTCCTTCCGACTGGCTTCGTCTTCGACGGCCGCTCCGTCACCCTCGGCGG
>CAZFWL010000284.1:0-4961 GCA_964522775.1 uncultured Halomicronema sp. | reverse complement strand
CCCAGGCCGAAGTGATTTGTACGAATGCCGAGGGGCAAACGGGGGCGATCGCCTTCGACTGGAATGAAGTCACCCAAATTGTGATGGGACAGATTCCCCTGTTTGAGTCCGTGGTGGACTTGGGCGCTTGGCGCAAATTGCAGCGCGCCGAAAAAACCCAAGACTATGCCGAGGTCGTAGATTTGCACTGTCACGGACGACGCTGTGTCTTGCGCCTGTGCGATCGCACCTATGATTTTCGCCAGGGCAATCCACTCCCGAATGCCGAGGCCATCCCTGATGTGGGGCGAGCCATGCGGCCCCAATGGCAAGCCTTAGTGCAATATGTGCGCGATCGCGTAGCGGGAACCACCCATGACGGTTTCAGTAAGTTTGGCGATAGCGCGATCGAATTTATTGACCTCCTACCCCCGTTCAATCCCCAATTGGATCTGGCCCGCGTCAAAGAAAGCAATTGGGACCCGACCTTTCACCTCTACAGCGGCTTGCACTTCGTCCGCTACAGCGCGGTGACGGCGGCCTCGGCTAGCTGATCGGCCAAACTGTGGAACTGGCTACACCACGCAGGGCTCACGATGCGGTACTGAATCAGTAAGCTCGCCCGTGACGCCGATGGCGGCACGATGCCATGAGCCGCCCTGCAGGAATGGAAGGACCTTATGCAGTCGTTGATTGATCGCCCTTCATTGGCCGCTTCACTTTGGCAACGACTGCAATCATGGACGCAGCCCCAAGTCCTGATTGCCAGCCTCTCGGCGGGACTCGTCACCGGCATTATCGGCGTCATCCGCGCCATTTCCTACGCCAGCCTGATTTTTTCCGGAACGCTAGCGCTGCACTTACCCACCGGATTGGGCATGACGGTCTTCAGCACTGGTCTCACGCTGGGAATCGTCGCCCTGAGCAGCAGTCTACCCGGCATGATTGCGACGCCGTTGGCCGCTCCCACCACGATTTTGGCACTCATGGCCACTAATATCGCCACTGAGTTAGCCGGGGCGGATGCGGAGGTGACCTTGGTAACAGTGCTTGCCGCGATCGCCCTCAGCGCTTTACTCACGGGCAGCCTACTGCTGATTTTAGGACTCCTGCGGCAGGGCGATCGCATTCGGTTTGTGCCCTATCCCGTCGTCGGGGGCTTCATGGCCGGAACGGGATGGCTACTGACCAAAGGCTTTCTGCAAATCACAACAGGGCGCTCGTTCAATGGCGCCCTGCTGCTGGATTTAGCCCAACCGGAGGTGCTGTGGCAATGGTTGCCAGGAGTAGGCTTTGCGATCACGCTCTTAGTCGCCACTCGACGCTGGCAACAATTTTGGGTGATGCCAGCAACGCTACTGCTCTGTACTGCCATCTTTTTCGGCGGGCTACAAATCGCAGATATTTCCCTCGATCAAGCCCGCGCGGCGGGCTGGCTACTCGGCCCGTTTCCCGATGGCTCACAGCTCTGGCAGCCGCTAACCGTGGGCGCGATCGCTCAAATTCAGTGGGGGGCGATCGCGCACCAGGCCGACAGTCTGGTCACGGTCATATTTGTCACCCTGTTGTCGCTGCTACTCAGCAACAGCAGCATTGAGCTGATCGTTGGGCGCGACCTCAACCTCAATCGAGAGATGAAATCCGTGGGTCTGGCGAATCTGCTATCTGGGTTAGGTAGCGGTATGGGCGGCACCCAGGCCTTACCGAGTACGCTACTCGTCAACGATCTGGCGGCGAACTATCGACTGACCGGTCTGATTGCCGTGCTGCCGTCCATTGCGGTGTTGGCGCTGGGTTCAGCCTTTTTAGCCTACCTGCCCAAAGCGGTGCTTGGCAGCCTGATTCTCTATCTGGGCCTCTCGCTGCTGTGGCAGTGGCTGTATCAGGCATATTTCAAACTGCCACTGAGCGACTACGTGACCGTTTTCATCACCCTCGTGTTGATCGACTGGGTCGGTTTCCTACCAGGCATTGCCGTCGGCTTTGTTATCACGGTGGTGCTATTTATGTATCGCTACAGCCAGGTCGATGTCGCCAAGCAGGTGTTCTCTGGTGCTACCGGACGCAGCAATACCATTGGTCGTACTCCCGAGCAAGAAGCACTCCTGAACCAGCAGAGCCATCAAATTTACGCGCTGGAACTACAGGGCTTTCTATTTTTTGGCACGGCCAATTATTTGCTGAATAAGGTGCGCGATCGCCTCGCTGAACCTGCCGCCGTCTCTCTCCGCTACGTCGTCATTGATTTTCGTCAGGTGACTGGACTGGACTCCTCCGCTGTTCTGACCTTCAACAAAATCCTGAAGCTCGCGCGTCAAGAAAATTTCACGCTGGTGCTCACCAACCTGCTGCCCGACTGCGAACAGGCCCTGGAACGGGGACAAGGACTGGATTTTGGCAGCGATCGCTGCCAAGTTTTTCCCGATTTGGATCGGGGGTTAGCCTGGTGCGAACAGCAGATCTTGACCAAGGCCAACCTCACAGAACTCGCCCCAGCCAGTCTGTCATCGCTCCTAGAACAGCAATTTCTCACCTCGGAACAAGTGGGCCGCTTTTTGCCCTATCTGGAAGCGCAGACCGCGCCCGCTGGCCAGTCGCTCTACGCCGATGACCAACCCGCCAACCTCTATTTCATCGAGTCAGGTCAGGTGGATGTCTTACTAGCCCTGGCGGATGGCCGGACCAAGCGCCTGCAAACCTGTGCCAGCGGTCAACTGCTGGGAGAAATGCGGTTCTATCACAAAGCCCCCCTCTCCAACGCTGTGATTACTAAAACGCCTTGTCAACTATTTGCTTTGACCCAAGCGTCTTATCAGCACATGCAGGCCACTGATCCTGACTTGGTCGAAGCGCTGCAGCGCCACATTGTGGAATTGCTCTGCGACAGCCTCATCCGCCGGGGCGAACAACTGCGCGTGATGCAGTAACAGCGTGACGGCGGAACCGCTTTAGCGCTGGCTCAAACAGGTTCAGACGGCGACCCATAGGTGGCAGACATCCGCGCCTGATGTTCTTCTTTGCGGTGCTCCATTTCCATCTCCGCTTCCAATTCCTTACCCAGAAAGTAGTTCAAGAAGGTTCGCACCACGGCAATGATTGCGAGGCGAATGAGGTCTTCTACCGTCGGTGCAACGGTCGTAGCCAACACATCCGCCCCGAGTTGAAATTCCAGCGCTACCGCCAGCCAAGTCCCAAATTTGAGCCGGATTTGGTTAAAGGGAAATTCTTCGCCGCGCCGGGTCCGTCGCCGCGTGTGCACAATGAGTTGCCCAGTTTTCACTAGACCGAACACCACACAAAACACCGAAATCGATTCGAGAATGATTTTGACCCAGGCCACCACCCAGTTCAGCCCGTGTTCCCAGCCCTGCAATAATTCCATTTCCATCGCTTTACGCCCGATCGCTCGTTCTATTTATAGGCCAAGGTTGTGTAATTACCGCCTTACCTCTGAAAAGATGTGATGCGAATTGGACATCCGGCACCGCCAAAAACTCGATAGGCTTTGGAATAGCTTGCCGTTGAGTCCTTTTTTCTCAGTGCCATGATGCAGTTTGTGCGCGATCGCCTCTTGCCCAGTAAACCCGCTCAACTCTTAATCCAAACGGGGCTAAAGTGGCAGCGCGATCGCTGCGCTGCGTGGGGAGCCGCCTTGTCCTACCATGCGCTCTTTTCACTGTTTCCGATTTTGCTGGTCGCGCTGAGTGTGCTGGGTTTCTTCCTGGGTCCAGAAGCCACCACCATGCAGTCCTTTCTCAACGTCCAATTGGGGTGGTTGCCCCCCGAAGCCCGTGAGCTCATTGAAAAAACCATGCTGGAGTTAAATCGTTCCAGCGTTGGCGCCGGACTGATCGGTTTTGGACTCCTACTATATTCCGCCAGCACCGTGTTTGGGGTTCTCAACCAAGCCGTGGATGCGATCTGGAATGCGAATGTTGTCAGGGCCACCAATTTGCCCCTCATGCAAACCGTAATCACCTATCTCATCAACCGGGGCATCGCCTTTCTATTGGTGTTTGGCACCTGTCTCTTATTACTGGCTTCACTGCTATCGCAGCTATGGGTCGAGAGTGTCTTGCGCTTCGTCGACAACTTTGCCGAGGTCTTCCCCTGGCTCGACATTACCCAAATCCCGCTCGCCAGTGGCCTGAACTATGGATTGTCGATGGCCACGATCGCCTTCTCGACCCTCGTCTTACTCAAAATTTTGCCTGCTGCCCGCATCGCCTGGCGCGATATTTGGCCCAGCGCCTTGCTCACATCCGGCTTGTTTTTCCTCTTGCAGTGGTTGGTGACGAATAGCATTATCAGCATTGGCAGCCGCTTCAACTCTTACGGCGTCATTGGCGGCGTCATGATTCTGCTGCTGTGGATTTACTTCGCCTGCCAAATCTTTTTCGTGGGCTGCGAGTTTTCCTATGTCTACTCCTATCTCTTTGGGACTCGTCGTCACGCGGCCAATAGACCGAGTATGTTGCAATAACTTTTAGCATCTGGCTGCCAACTGCTCAGTCGACCGAATGCGGGATAGATCACCCTCGCTGTTTTAATAAGAAAGCGGTGGGCGCAACAGCCTTAAACGATGGATAACTTTGCCCCCGTGCTGGGCATGCTGGAATCACCCACAGCAGTTGACCTGAGCGGATCAGCTACGAGGAAAGTTAATCATCATGTCAGGTTTCTCGTAGCATCGGGCACAATAAACCCGTCCCAGAAGGTTGGTCGAAACACACTGGCATGTTCTGGTTTCAACTGTTCCCCCAACAATATTAATGACGCAAACGGAGCGTTAGAGAATCCATGAGCATTGAAAAAATTGTTGAACAAGCCCTACAAGATGGCTATTTAACCCCCGCAATGGAAGCGGAAGTTGGGCGAATTTGCGACACGGCCTCCGAGCTTTCGATCGAAGAATATATGGCGCTCGATCGCTTGATGGGAGCGTTATTAACGGGAGAAGTCGTCGCGGTTCCCCGTAAACA
>CAZFWL010000283.1:2860-4962 GCA_964522775.1 uncultured Halomicronema sp. | reverse complement strand
ATACTGCGACGCGCCCGCGGTAACGGGAGGCCATCTCCCAGAGTTGATTTTCGTAATAGCGATCGCCGGTACCCAGTAGCACAAGCTGCGCATCAGTGTAGGCGAGGAACCGATCCATTGTTTGTAAAACGAGATCTAGACCTTTTTGCTCGACTAAGCGGCTAATCAAGCCCACGAGAAAGGCTTTGGAGTTGACCTCTAAGCCCATCTCTTCCTGGACTTTCACCTTATTAAATCGGCGTTTTTCAATGGTTTCAGCCGAAAAATGGGTACCAATCTGTGTGTCAGTCTCCGGGTCGAAAAGATTGATATCAATGCCGTTTAAGATGCCGCTGAGTTTGCCACTGACAAACGACAGTAAACCTTCCAACTCTTCCCCATACTCGGCAGTTTGAATCTGTTGAGCATAGGTGGGCGAGACCGTGTTGACGCGATCGGCATATTGCACCGCCGCTGCCATGGTGTTATGCCCTTGCATAAACCAGGGACACCAAGTCATTTGCTCTAACTTCCAGCGCCAGGGCCCCTGATAAGCCAAGTTGTGAATGGTAAAGACAGTACCAATATCGGAGGTTTCACGCATCCACACCGGAATCATGCCCGTATGCCAATCGTGGCAGTGGATAATTTGTGGCTTCCAATAGTTCCAAGCAAACTCAGCAGCACCGTTGGCAAAGAAGGTGAACCGCCAGTCTTCGTCTGTGCCACCGTAAACGTTTCGCCCATCAAAGGCTGGATGGCCAAACAAGTAGAGCGGCACATCAGTCCCCGGCAAAACCGTCTCGTACACTGCAAAGTCGTTAAACATCGCATAGCCCTGCCAGACGGGTTCCTTAGGAATGTCCATCTTGTCGGGCAAAAAGCCGTAGTAAGGCATGAATATGCGGACATCGTGCCCCATCTTGCGCAGCACTTTAGGCAGCGATCCCACGACATCTCCCATGCCTCCGACCTTCGCCAATGGTGCTGCTTCGGCTGCTACGAACAAGATGCGCATGCGATCGCCCTTAAGAAAGTTTTTAGGTTCCTCAACAGTCTACGGGCGTTGGGGATCTCTGCATAGTAGGCGATAAATCTTGAAACCAAGAACCGTCAACGCACTCCCTAGCGCGCCTAAGAGGGCTCTTCGAGCGAGGAGGCCGCCAGCCTTATTCCAAAACCGGTTGATTTAGCTTAATCACTGGACGTGGCAACTCGCTCGCTTCACTCGCTGGACTAAGTAGGCGTTCCGGAGGGATTGACTCGGCCAGATTTGGACCCACGATACCGCCAGAGAGCAAGACCTTAAACGCATCTTCAATGGAGATAGACAGGTTGATCACATCCGACTCGGGCACGACAGCATACCAGCCACTCGTGGGATTGGGTGTCGTGGGGATGAAGACGCTCAGCATTGGGGTGGTTGTAGCACTAGATTCGGACGTCAGCACAGTGCCCGTAACGAAGGCAACTGCCCACAAACCACGCCGGGGATATTCGACTAAGATGACGCGGCGGAAGCGACTCTTGGAATCTTGAAAAACTGTCTGCAAAAGCTGCTGGAGCGTTTTATAGACCGAGCCTGCTAAGGGGATCGATTGCACGATGCGCTCGCCCAAGTCCAGCAGCCAACGCCCAGCGATATTACGAGCCATCAGACCAATCAGCAAAATGCCGAGCAGGGGCACCGTGAGGCCCACTGAGAGGTTTAGCAGGTCGCCCAGTAGCGGTGGTAAACCCGTAAAGGGATTGAGTTGCTTAGGAAACCGCGTCAGGAACCGTACCACCCAAAAGGCAACGGTGATGGTCAACCAGATGGTGGTTGCTAATGGGATTACCACTAACAAACCAGCAATCAAGTCACTTTTCAAATCCTGCTTGAGTTTTTGAAGCACAGGCAACCCAGCTAATGTTGGAGAACTGTTAGTCAATCATCATAGGAGAAGAACTTTGCACCTAGCTAGGTAGTCGCTGGAGCAAGACTCTTCACATTACACAGTGTAAACTTTTGTCTCAGAAAATGCGTCTTGGTCGGCACATTGCTGCTTGAAGCTCGTGAGTTAATTCGTGATTATTTGGATTTTAGCGAAAAATGTATCTCAGCTAACATCAAGCTGCGTAAC
>CAZFWL010000283.1:0-2850 GCA_964522775.1 uncultured Halomicronema sp. | reverse complement strand
TACATCTCCAACCCAACGCCTGAGGTCATTCGAACGATCACTCAACAACGTTCGGATCGCCGATTAGTCTTGAGATCGCACCGCCTATAGCTTGAGAACGTAACGAGCCAAATTGAGATAAATCAGCACGCCCAAGACATCCACGACGGTTGTAATGAATGGGGCCGACATCAAGGCGGGATCAAAGCCGATGCTACTGAACAAGAAGGGAAGCGCGGCTCCGGCGGTGGAGGCAAGGATAGCGATCGCCACTAAACTGATGCCTACAACAATCGACACCTCTAAATTGCCTTGCAGGAGATAGGCCCACCCGGTCACCACCACCCCAAGCATGATGCCGAGAAAGGCGCCCGCGATCGCCTCTCGCCGAATCACGGTGAACGCGCTGCGGTTCGCCACCTCTTGGGTATTGATGCCGCGAATCACGACGGTGGACGATTGTGCCCCGACGTTACCACCCGTGCCAATCAGCAAGGGAATAAAAGCGGCCAGCACGACCACTTGCTCCAGCACCGCCTCTTGGCTGCGAATAACCCACGTGGTCACAGTATTGGTCAATAGCAAGACTGATAGCCACACGACCCGTTTGCGCGCTACCGTCAGCAAATTCGTCTGAAAATAGTTGTCGCCGCCGGACTGCACGCCGCCCAAGGCATAGATATCCTCAGTGGCCTCTTCTTCCAAAATGTCAATGACATCATCGACGGTGACAATGCCCACCAGCCGCTGCTCCGTATCCACCACGGGCACCGCCAAAAAGTCGTAACGCTGGATAAGTTGAGCGACTTCTTCTTGATCGGTGTCGGTCTGTACTGAGACCACTTCACGAGTCATGATGTCGCCGATGGTCTGTTCGGGCTGTCCCATCACCAGATGCCGCAGCGAGAGAATGCCGGTGAGTCGCCGTGCCTCGTCGGTTACAAAGAGGTAGTAAACGGTCTCGCTCATCTCCGCCTGATTACGGATATGCTCCAAGGCTCGCGAAATGCTCCAGGTTTCTTTGAGCGCGATGTACTCCGGGGTCATAATACGCCCGGCAGTGTCGGCTTCATAGCCCAGCAATAGAGCAGTAGCTTGGCGTTCTTGCGAACTCATTTGACTTAGAAGACGGCGAACGACTTTGGCGGGCAGTTCATCAAATAGACGAGCGCGATCATCAGGGGACATTTTGTCCACGATGTCCAGCACGTCCTGGCGTTTGAAGTCTTCGACTAGGGTTTGCTGGACGCTGGAGTCGAGATTTTCATACACCTCAATCGCTTCATCCTTGGACAATAGGCGAAAACCGATCGCCTGCATGGTTTCGGGTAACCCTTCGATCGCTTCGGCAATATCCACCGGCTGTACCGGCACCAAGAGCGCTTTGGCCCCCTGAAAGTTTTGCTGTTCAAGGAGCATTTCCAATTGTGATCGCACCAGCTCTCGCAGTTCTTGCCGCGAGATCGTTGCCGGAACTGATGCCGATTGAATCGTCTGCTCTGTCAAAAGCTCACTCCGAAGTGCCACAGGCGTGGTGTTACTAATCTTGTGCCCCAGCGCTTATTCCAGCCACGCAGATGCTGCGTCATTCCTGATTCAGGAACGCACTGAGCTCCCATAAAGCTTATCTTGCTTTGGTTATCTATCGCAGCGGCTCACTGTCACCTTAAAACATTGCCCCTGGGTCTTCAGCATTCTGCAGCGGCATTTGTCCTAGGGCTTTGTGCCGCGCCCCAGTAGAAACCTCATCGCTTGTAAGTAAATGCCCAGGCACCATCCCAATCATCGGGCATCCCCTCTTCCCGGAGTTTGTGAATACGCTGTTCGTACAGCTCAGCCGTTTTATCTTGAGGGTATTGTGCGCGAATGGCGGTGAAATGTGCTTGGGCGGTGTCCCAGTCGCGATCGCTATAAGCCTGAATGCCTGCCTCAAATGTCTCAAGAGTAGCCAGTTTTTCCCGGCGGCGTTCCTCCGGTTCAGCGTCCAACACCTCGTAAATAGCAATGGACTGGGTGCGACCTTTGACAATGACGCGATCAAGAAATCTCAGTTGATACCGATCAGGATTTTGCAATCGCTTTCGCACGGCCTCGGAAATGATCAGCGAAGCTCCGTAGACTTTTGACAGCCCTTCCAATCGCGCCGCTAGATTGACCGTGTCGGAAATTGCATCGGGCTGAATGCGATCGGGCTCCCCAATCATGCCGGCCATCACATGACCTGTGTGCATCCCAATCCCGATTTCAATCTCAAAGGTTTTGCGGGAGTCGGCGGTAATCTGCCGGTTATAGTCGCGGATGCCCTGAAATTGAGCGATCGCTGAATCAATGGCATCTTCCACCGCAAACGGAAAAATCGCCATCATGCCATCGCCAATGAATTTCACCACAAAGCCGTTGTGGGCTCTGACGAGAGGCGAGATACGTTGCAGATAGGTATTGATAAACCGAAAAGTTTGCCGGGCGCGCATGCTTTCGGCCTTGCTGGTAAAACCGCGAATGTCGGAAAACAGCACAGTCATGTCTTTGCTGATGTAATCGCCGAGTTTGACCTCTTGTACGCTTTCTTTATTGAGAAAGCGCAAATACTCCGGCGGAAAAAAGCGCGAGAAGGCATGGCTCTGCTCTTCAAGCTGCTCAAAAGATTGTTGAATCTGGGCGGCCATGGTGTTGATGGAATCAGCCAGTTCACCTAATTCGTCAGTGCGATTAATCGTGACCCGCTGCTGCCAGTGCCCGGCGGTGATGTCTTTAACCGCGGTATTGAGCTGCAAGATGGGATTGGTCAATCGTCGCGATAGCCAGGTGCCCACAATCATCGCAATCACCAAGGCAAGGGCACACAGCACAATTGTGACGCGAGTATTAAGC
>CAZFWL010000282.1:0-4963 GCA_964522775.1 uncultured Halomicronema sp. | reverse complement strand
CAAACCTCAGGTGATTGGCCTGCAGCTTGATGCCAATGGCTGGGCCGATGTGGAGCAACTGATCGATTTGGTCAATCAACACGGCATCGCGGTCTCTCAGGAATTGCTGGATGCCATCGTGGAAAAAAGTACCCAAGAACGGTTTACCTACAATCTCGATCGCACCAAAATTCGGGCAAATCAGGGCCATTCCCTCGCGGTGGATTTAGAACTGGTGGCAGAGGTGCCGCCGACTCTCTTGTTTCACGGTACGGCGACCCGTTTTCTGTCTTCAATTCGGACCCAAGGGTTGCTGCCTGGCAGCCGCCAGCACGTACATTTAGCGGCCAAAGAGCTGGATGCGATCCGGGTGGGTCAGCGTCATGGTCAACCCGTTGTCCTCACGATTCAAGCAGAGGCGATGTGTCGGGCGGGGTATCAGTTTTACTGCGCGAAAAATGGCGTCTGGCTCACCGAAATCGTGCCGCCTCGGTATATTCAGTTTCCGGTCTCGGTGGGGCAATCGCGCTAACTCCGGCGATCGGCACCACTCATGCCGAATTTTGCGAGCCCCTTTGACAAGGTGGCGGCGACAGCGGGGGATCAAGCCTTAAGCGGGTTTGTATCAACGCTGTCTCAGATGCAATTCAACGCACTATATTTCCGGTGATTGCATTCACCAATCGGTGCTGACGACAGGCGTAAAACCGTGCCTGCCGCTGGTGCATCGAGTATGCTGTGACCATATTTGAGCCGCTGATTGGTAATGAATTACGCTTGGTTGTGGTTGCTGGCCCAAGCCTCTACCGGAAACCAAACCCCGGCAAGGTTTGAACAACTTTTGGACTGTTTTAACACCAATCCAGTGACCGGGTGGGTAATCGCGATCTTCGCGATGGTAACGACAGCAGCGGTATCCGTAGCTGTATTGACGGGCAATCTCGACAAAATCTTCGGCTTTGTTGACAAATATCGGCCTAAAAAGCGGGAGATTAGTCAAGAAGATCGAGATCGGCTGCGGCGAGACCTGATTGACGTGGTGCTGGGGCAAGTAGTGACCCGCCTGGAAGCCTCCCTCCATCACAAGATCCGTTTAGATTTGAAGCGCCAAGAAGAACGTCAGCGAGTTGGGCAACGAGACTTACCCACCGTTGAAACTAATGACTTAGCCCCCACGATTCGGCACGAAATCAATCCCTTCGCAACGCCCGCCCCATCGACACCCGTAGACGCCACGACCTCAACAGCGAGCCTGCTGGCCAGAGATGACATCCAGGGGAAACTGCTGATCTTAGGGGAACCGGGGGCTGGCAAAACGAATGAGCTGCTAGCCCTCGCGAAAACGCTATTGCAACAGGCTAAAACCTCACCCGATGCCCCCATCCCAGTCACCTTTGAGCTTTCAGAATGGTCTGGTGGGCCAGACAAAACCTTTGCTGATTGGCTATGTGAACAGCTCCAGGACAAATACACAGTGCCGATAGCAGTGGCGAAGGACTGGATTGAGCACAATCAACTCATACCCCTACTGGATGGACTGGATGAACTGCGCCGGGTGGATGAGGCTGAGATAGCCACCGATGCAGAGCTGGATCAAAAGCGGCAGGCGAAGCAAATTCAGTGTGTGCGGGCCATTAACGAATTTCTCGACCTGTATCCAGCCACCTCTACAGTAGTCTGTTGTCGGCGAAAGGAATATGAAGCGTTGGAAGCCCAGGGCGAATACCTGAAGCGATTGAACGGGGCAATTTATCTGAAAGCGCTCAATGATGAGCAAATCCACACCTACTTTGAAGCATCGAATCGGGGGCCGCTGTGGGACACGGTGAAAAATCAGCCGGAACTCTTAGAACTAGCCCGCTCGCCACTGTTTTTGCTCATGCTGGTGGTGGCCTACCAAGGGCAACCGATTCACAACACCGGTCAACTACTCGATCTCTACATCGAGAACCAACTAAATGACTTGAACAATCAAGAGGCTTATCCGCCTGGCAAAGCCCCGTCTAAAGAGCAGACTGACCACTATCTTGCCTGGCTCGCCACCAAGCTAGAAAAGGAGGAAGTGACTGAGTTTTTGATTGAGCGATTGCAGCCTAGCTGGCTGGATAGAGAACGCGATCACAGGTTTTATCGCCGGTTTTATCGGTTGATTTTCGGGCTGGTTGTCGGGTTGATTTCCGGATTGATTTTCGGGCAGGCTTTCGGGTTGATTTTCGGGCTGTTTGGCGGGCTAAGTGTCGGGCTGTTTTTCTGGCTGACTAGTAAGCAAAGAAATATTGAATCAGCTGAAAACCTTGGTTTTGCTTGGCGAAAAGGTCTGCTTTACGGGATTATTCTCGGGCTCCTTGTGGGGCTAATTTACGGGTTGCTTGGCGGACTGAGTTTCGGGCTGCTCTACGGATTGCTCTACGGACTAGGGTTCGGCCTGAGTTTCGGGTTGATAACTTCTGAAGTTGAAATTAACGATAAGCAGTTACCCAACCAGGGAATCAAAGCATCAATAAAAACAGCGCTGCTTGGCGGGCTGCTTGTGGGGCTACTTTTCGGGCTGAGTAGCGGGCTGCTTGTCGGGTTAGTTTACGGGCTGTTTGGCGGGCTGCTTGTCGGCCTGCTTTTCGGGTTGAGTAGCGGATGGAGTTCAGTTATTAAACACTGTTGCCTTCGCTTCGCCCTCTACCGCTCCGGCGCTTCCCCTTGGAACTATGCCAAATTCCTGGAGCATGCGGAAAATCATCGCTTCATTCAGCGAGTAGGGGGGCGCTATCGCTTTGTTCATGACCTGCTGCGTAAGCGTTTTGCTGCCCGCTATCAGCCGCGATATCGGTAATCAGCAAGCCCGCGTTTTAATGCCAGCGAGCCTATCATAGTCTTGCCCTGCGTCAAATCAGGGGTGCGGAGATGGCGTTCAGGATGGTGATCCCGCAACCTTAGCGTTATCTAAAGAAGTGATTTCGTACCCGGACTAGGGTGATACAATCGCAGCCTAGCTAGGGGTGTCCGAGCAAATCGGGCTGAGATCATACCCTCAGAACCTGACCTGGTTAATACCAGCGGAGGGAAGCGTTGATTGAGGTTACGCAACCGAAGCGACGAGCGGTGCAGAAAATTCAAAATTTTGCATTCAAAGTTTTGAATTGATTCTCTAAAGCCAATTCGAGCTGTGTTCTGACTAGCGGAATTCAGGATCGCCGGGCTTACCGTCGTTTCGCCCAGTACCACTCCCTTCATCCTTCCAACCTGTCATCACCTCTAGCATCTTGCTGTGACACTGCGAGGTGCATTGTTTATGACATTGAACGCGACGGCGTTGGGCGTCACCTTGGTGACCATCGCTGCCTTTACCTTGATGGGGCTGCTGCAAGCGAGCCGCCGCACCATCACCCTCGAAGACTACATGGTCAACCGCAATAGCGTCGGCACCCAGGCGGCGATCGCGACCATCGTGGCCTCAGCCATGGGGGCGTGGATTTTGTTCAGCCCCCCGGAAGTCGGCGCTACGGCGGGGATTGCGGGCATCCTCGGCTACTGCATTGGGCAGGCCACCCCGTCGGCGATGTTTGCCTTTATGGGCACCCGCATCCGGTTTTTGATGCCCCACGGCCACTCGTTGAATGAGTACGTGCTGCATCGCTTTGGCAATGCCATGTACTTGCTGACCCTCGGCATCATCGTCTTTTACATGTTTGTGTATTTGACGGCGGAGCTGACCGCGATCGCCAAAGCGGTGGAACTCATGGCCGGGGTACCCCTCTGGCTCACAGCGGTGCTGGTGATTTCAGCGGTGTTCATCTACACCACCGTCGGCGGACTGGCGGCGACCATCTTTACCGATGCCATTCAGTTCATCGTGATTGTGCCGCTGCTTCTGCTCAGTTTCGCGATCGCCCTCATTGCCCTCGGCGGCTGGGGCACTGCGATTGAACCGGTTACTCAAGCCGCTCCCCAATTGCTTTCATTGGCGAACGGCCCCGGCATCAAGTTTGGGGCGACGCTGGTGATTGCCGTCATTTCAGCCGAAATGTTCAACCAGGCGAACTGGCAGCGGATTTACGCCTGTCGGGATGATGTGGTGGTGCGGCGATCGTTCCTCGGCTCCTTTCTCGTCATTGTGCCGATGCTATTTATCGCGGGGCTGCTCGGCATCTTGGCCATGCACTTTGGCTTCAATACCGATGTCGCCTTCTTTTCCCTGATTGAAGCGCTGGGCTTGCCCGGTTGGGTCAGCATTGCCGTGCTCGTCCTCGTGTTGGCCCTCGTCATGAGCAGTTTAGATACGCTGCTCAATGGCATTGCCAGTGTCTTCACCACCGACTTACTCCGGCTCTTTCCCGCCATGCCGTCCACCGGGATTTTGCGGGCGTCTCGCATTCTCACCGTCGTGGTGGGTATTCCGGTAGTGCTGATCGCGGCCCAAGGGTACAACGTGCTTTATCTCTTTCTGCTGGCGGATCTGGTCTGTGCCGGGGCGCTGTTCCCCGTGCTCTTTGGCCTATATTCCCGACGGCTGACGGGCGCCATGGCGTTCTGGAGTTCCCTGTTAGGCATCGGCGCGGGGGCACTGTTCTTCCCGTTGCCCAACTTCAGTCCGTGGAATGGCCTGCCTTTCGCCGGAGATTTGCTGGTCAGCTTTGCGGTGCCCATTGTGGTGTCGTTCCTGATTGTCATGATTTGGATTCAGGTCAAAGCCCAGCAGGGCAAAACCGACGCCTTCGACTTCCAGCGGTTGGACACCGAAATTCGCGCCTACGGCGAAGCCGAATTGTCCCAGTAGAGGCGCACAGCCGTGCGGTATCGGTTTAGGGATCCCCCGCTGTCGCCGCCCCCTTTCCAAAGGGGCTCTCCCCGAAATCCCACCGGCTAGAAGAATTCCCCCTTTTTAAGGGGGATTAAAGGGGGATCGGCAGTCGCATGGCACTAAACATGTCCGCGACGTGCGCCTACGGGATCGCACGCTCTCAGCTCCCCCCCACCCATCCGGCCCCCC
>CAZFWL010000281.1:0-4969 GCA_964522775.1 uncultured Halomicronema sp. | reverse complement strand
AACGAATCAAAATCTGCCCATCCTCAATTGCATAGACCTCAAACTCCTGCCCATTACGTCGGCCCAGCGTGGCTTGGTTCTTCGTCCATTTCAAGCGATCGCCCACTGCCACCTCGATCTCCTCCACCCTGTACACCGACTTCTTCCTAACCCTGGCCGGATCAAGCTGCACCGCAGGTCCCATCTCAGCCCGCAGAGTCAACACATTCTGCTGCACATCCACCGCAATCACCTCATAACGCTGTCCCCGCTCCAGTCCCAGTCGCTTGTAACTGGCATGGGGAACCAGCACATCACCGATCTGAAAGTGGTGAGCATAGCGCATCTGCACAGACGTCAAATCCCTGGCCTTGAGCCGCTGCATGAGAATGTTCTGACCTAACTGCCCCTCTGACTTCAGTCCGGCCCGAATCGCCTGAGTGATGTCCAACCGCTCTCGATTCGTCCCTGTCAGTAGCAACGTTTTCTGTCGTTCATCTGGCTTCAGAGCTAGATAGTCACGGGCGATCGCTTCCGCCCTGGCCTCCTCACTGCCGACTTGATGAATGTATGGCTTCAGTTGCTGAATCCCTTTCGCAATCTGGCCTTTCGCAATCAGATCTACCCCCGCCTTAATCTGCTGATTCTTTTGCCGCAAGGACTGATTCAGGTAAGCCGTCGCCATCCCCGCCTGCTGCAAGCTCTTGAACGGATTCCCCGCTTCCACCGCCGACAACTGCCGGGTGTCTCCCACCAAAATCACTCGGGACTGTTGATCCTGAGCCTTCCTCATCAGCGCCAGGGCATCTTTAGCACTCAGTAGTCCCGCCTCATCCACCACCCAGATTTCGGAAAACTGAGATGGCGATTCTTGGGTCTGAGCACAGAGCAAAGCTGCCACGGTTTCCGTCTGCTGAATCTGAGCCGAGTCGCTCAACGA
Organism: uncultured Halomicronema sp.; assembly: GCA_964522775.1. Taxonomy (GTDB): domain Bacteria; phylum Cyanobacteriota; class Cyanobacteriia; order Phormidesmidales; family Phormidesmidaceae; genus Halomicronema. Next base: position 4,050 of record CAZFWL010000281.1, on the reverse strand, counting down.
CTTCGCCGCCTCCGCACTGGGGGCAAACCCGCGAATGGTGTAGCCCTGAGCCTCCGCAATCCGGCGGAACTGATTCAGGGCATAGCTTTTACCCGCACCTGCCACGCCCTGCCAGGCGATGACGCGATCACGGGTGGTCGCCGCTAGTAAAATCCCCTCGTACTGGCCTTGCGTTAGCCCCTGGTTCTCCAGCGTTGACGCGACCCAATCTTCAGATGCGATCGCCCCCACCTGCCCCCGGCCCTCCAGCACTGTCCGCATCGTCTCCAACTCCCGCAGTACCGCCGTCTGCGTGGTTAACCGCTGATCGTAGGTGTGAATCACCTCCGGATCGGCATCAATGGTCTGCTGTAAGTGCTCGAAGAACTGCTGCCCCAAATGATTCTCCAGGACAAAGCGCTCCACCTGCTCCCGCCGAAACACCGCCTCCCGCTCCGAGCAATGATTCAGTCCTGCCCGCAACGCTTTTTTCGGATCACTTTGCCAGTCCAGGATCTGTGGCTGGGGATGCTCCAGATGTAAGACCTGGGCCTGCCAGTAAGCCCGCAACTCCTCTCGGGGAATTTCCTTGCCCTTCGGTGCCCGCGTCATTAAGGTTGCCAGTTCCCGCTCCTGAGCTGTAGCCTGCTCTCCCACCGCCGCCAGAATCTGCTCCCGTCGTTTGGAAAAGGTTTGCAGGTCTTCCGATCGATACCCCTGGAGTTCAAACTGACCGTTGGCCCTAAGGGCAATGGCATAGCCTAACCGCTGCATTTCCACCGCCAGTTCGTTCTGGTAAATCATCCCCAGCAGTTTCTGCTGCTTGAACAACACATCGTTGTGGAGTGACTGCCAGCACCCGTCTTCCAGTTGTGTAGCATTGATCAAGACGCAATGAGTATGCAACTGCGGGTCTTTCTCGCGGGAGGTGTCGTGGTGGAACTGGGCCACGATGAGATTGCCGGTAGTAATCGCCTTTCTCCCCTCCTCCGTTCGCACCCGCGTCTGGGCATAGCGCTTCTCAATGACTTCCAGAGTTCGGGCCACTGCCGTGCGATGGGACTGCTCCAATGCTTCGTTGCCCCCGACCAGCGCTGCCAGACTGATACTCTTCGGCGCACTGACGGTCAGGTCAATGCCTGCCCGGTGCTTTTCGGGATTGATCTTCCGTCCCGACAGGGTTTTGTCGCCCTGAGGACTGTTGCCGTGGAGCAGATTCTTAAAGGCCTCGCCCTGCACCCGGCCCGATAACCCCAGCGACTGGGCTCCTTTCCCCGACCAGACCGAGTTCGCCTGATTCTCTTCGTTGGAGTAGTAGTTTTCAGCGGTGTAGTAGGTCTCTCCTTGGTTGGGGCTGATCACCGTCAGGCTCAGCATGACCCACCTCCTACCCGCCCACCCGGTCTTGGCGCTTGCGAATCTCCTGAATCAGCGCCTTCCGATTCTCCAGAGCTTGTGGGCCTCGGGCATTGGCCTGCTCCAGCGCGATCGTCTCCAGCAAAATTTGCAAACCTTGAAACTGCATCTGCAATCGCTCGATACGCGCCTTCAGGTCATCCATCTGGTGCTCTAGTTCATGGCGCTGCTGGCCGTCACGCATCATCAATCGAATGATGCTGGCCGCTGGTAACCCCAGCCGATTGGCCTCTTTTTCCACCGCTGCCGCCTCTTCCAGGGGCAGCGATACGCTAAATCCTTTACCCATCAGTCTTTCCGTGAATTGAAAACATGAGCTGTAATTTCCACCCACGTCTGCATCCCTTACTGAACGGGGTTTCCAGAATCCCCTGGCCCAGGGCTGGGCGTGGTGTGTGGAAGCGGAGCGACGAAACGCAGTGGAGTGGCGTAGCCCCCAATATTCAGTTACCTGTCGGCCCTTTTTCAGAGATTCTCTGTCGGGAGACGTAGACTAATGTCTCCAGTTTTAGCTCAGGGATAAAGCTGACTTTTAATCAGCAGAAAGACTGTGAAATTAGTTCTTGAAAATCACATTCGTGAGTGAATTCGGCAGCATAAAAGCAGCAATTTCTGTTAAGTCGTTTTTAAGTCGTGAATGAGTCGTATTCAAGTTGTAAATGACGGCTCAAGTTATTTCGATTATGGCTTCTAAGTATTTTTAGTCGTGAATAAGCCGTGCTCAAGTGGTGCTTCAACACTGAAGCGTCACAGAAATCTGCATCATGTCATTGATGGAATTTACTAGAAATCACAATTCAGTCGTGATTAAGTCGTAGATAAAAAGACTCGTCAAAATGAGAGTGTCATTAAGCAACAACGGGACTCTCTAAATGTCTTCAAGTTGTTGATGATAAGTCGTTATTGGTCTCTATTTATGACTGCAAAAATCCAAACTTACATCGATATGGGTAGCTCCGCGACCAAGTGTTTTTATTGGCACCGTAAACCTGAATTACTGCACCTGGCTCCGCAAGTGGCTCGGCTCAATCCTGCCCGACTTGATCGCCTCACTTTAGGCGGACTCACCAGTCAGGAACCGGAAGATAGTGCTTACATCACGGTAGGTAACGGCACCTATGCTGTGGGGGCACTCGCGATCGCCCAAAAAGGTGATTCGGGTCTGGCTCTGCCTAAACGCGATCGCGCCGTCTACAAAATCCTGGTTACCCTGGGCGTTATCGCCGACAAGACGTTGAGTAAACAAGATTCTGAAAACTCTGTTTGTAAGTTCGACGTTCATTTAGGCTTGCTGCTGCCGCTGGAGGAATACTGGCAGGACCGCAAAGAACTCAAAGCCCAGATTCAGGGAGCCATTTCAGAATTTAGCTTTTGCGGCAAAGCTTTCTCTGGGCAGCTAGAGCGACTTGAGATGCAGCCGGAGGGAGCGGGGCTTTATTTAGCAAAGGGATTGCAGTTGGCTAAATCGAGTGTCAGTATTCGCGATCGTACGGTTGTCGTCCTGATGTTTGGCCACCGCAATCTCTCCATCCTCACCTTTGAGAAGGGCAGTACTCCCCAGGAAACCAACAGCACCTCTCAAGGGCCAGGATTTGTGGAGTACCTGAAGCAGTGTGCGACTGAACTGCCCGGTGTCGCCCCCGATGACCCAGCTTTGCTCGAAGCAATTCTTCAGGGCCATGAAACGTTTCAGATTCCCGGTCGGAAGGAGGCTCTCGATTTGACTCAAGCCTGTATCTATGCGCGCGAGTTCTATCTAGAGCGAGTCAATCAATTTTTGGTGGAGTGGCTACCCTCTATCGAAGCGGATGTGATTGTGGGTGGCGGTGCCGCCTATTTCATCCGTGCAGAGTTAGATCAAGTTTTTGACCGGCGGGGACTCACTCAGCAGATCACCTGGGCTGAGACCTTGAGGCTGGAAATGACGGATGTGCTCCGGGGACAGTGTGGATCTGCAGAGCCGAACTTGATTACCAGCGTTCGCTGGGCTGACGTCTATGGTCTGTTCAAAACATTCATGTACGGCACAGCACCGGCTCAGTCCCGCTAGCGATCGCCTCAAGCACCTCATTAAAGGTAAGGACTTGGAAGCATGGCCCAAGCATTCAGAACCAAAGCCCGAATTCAGTACTCCAGTCAGGATGAGTTAGATATGGCAGTCATCGATTATTGTCGCGGGCGATCTCGCCATGACCTTCATGCTCGCACGCGGTCAGCCTTGAACGGATTTTATGCTCCCTTTGCCATGGCAGCAATGGATGTTTCTCAGGATAAGGTCCGGCAGCAAGCAATGCGATCGATTCGACAGCTGACGACTCAGATTGCAGAAATCAAAGAGCAATTTTTCCCAGAGTTGCGTTCTCTGGATGTCATATTCAACGGCCAGACCAGCTTTGGCGCATTGCCATATCCAGCAGGTCCCCAAGAAAACATCACGAGCTCTGACTCAATGAGCAAAGTAGAACCTAGCAAAACTGAACTCTTCCCAGATCCGGCTCTACCAGCTGATGGCCCCGCCGATAAACAACTGCGGGCGTTCTTAGGAGACGACGCGGCCATCATGGCAGGGCTAAACCCCTTCATTAACGACCTGACGTGAAATCGCCTAAAGCTAGAGAGCCTATTCCGGTTGACCGCAAGACCCAGGAACAGATT
>CAZFWL010000280.1:0-4971 GCA_964522775.1 uncultured Halomicronema sp. | reverse complement strand
TCAGCGGGTCTGGATCAGTTGGTCCAACAAGCCCATTTTGGATGAAAACGGTGATATTGCCGGGGTCCTCTCTGTTGGGATTGATGTCACCAAACGACGGCAACTGGAGGAAAATCTACTGCTGTCGCAACAGTTTCTCCATACTCTGATCGATAACTTACCGCTGACGGTCTTTAGCAAAAATGTGCGTCAGGATTTTCGGTATGAGTTGATCAACCAAAATGCTGAGCGGGTGATGGGCTTTGCTGCAGGTGAGGGATTGGGCAAAAACGACCACGACTTGCTGCCAGCGGACATTGCTGATGTTCATCGCCAGGAAGATTTGGCCGCGATTCGACAGGGGGAAGTCGTCAACACCTCCAAAGAGCTCTTTCGCCCTAGCGCGGGCGAGTACCTTTACATTCGCAGCTTCAAGGTGCCCATCTACGACAGTCAGGGACAGATCACCCACCTCCTCGGCATTGGCGAAGATTTTTCGGGCCAAAAACGCGCGGAAAACTTGCTCAGCAGCCAAACCCAAGTGTTGGAGATGATCGCTGCCGATGCGCCCCTCGAAAGTACCCTCACCTCGCTGATCAAAACCTTTGAAGCCATGGCCCACAGTAACGGGGCCTCAATTTTATTTTTGGATGAGAGCAGGCAACAGTTGCATAACGGCATTGGCCCGAGCTTGCCCGCCAGCTATCGTGAGGCGCTGAACGGCCTGAAAATTGGTCCCCATGCCGCCAGTTGTGGAACTGCGGCCTACCACAAAGTGCCGGTCATCGTGAGTGATACCCAAAGCGATCCGCTCTGGCAGGGGGCCCGTGAACTGGCGCAGCAGCATAATATTCGGAGCTGTTGGTCAACGCCGATTTTGGCTTCGCAGGGTCACGTGCTGGGCACCTTTGCAATGACCTTTGACTACTGCCGATCGCCCTCCACCGAAGACTGGCAAATTCTGGGGACAGCGGCACACTTAGCGGGCATTGCGATCGAACGGCAGCGCACGGCGGCAGAACTGCGCATGGCTAAGGATGCAGCGGAAACCGCTAACCGCGCGAAAAGCCAGTTTCTCGCCAACATGAGCCACGAATTGCGCACTCCGATGAACGCGATCTTGGGATTTGCACAACTCATGGAACGGGGGGGCAGCCTCTCGCCGCAACAACAGCAAGCCCTTAGCGTTATCAATACCAGTGGTAAACACCTGCTGGACTTGATCAATGACGTACTGGAGATGTCGAAAATCGAAGCCGGGACGATGACGGTCAACCATCAACCGTTTGACCTGTGTCATTTGCTGGCGACGGTGCAGAGCATGTTCCAGATTCAGGCTCAGGAAAAAGGGCTGGCCCTCCGATTCGCCTCCGATGAGTCGGTGCCTCAATACGCGATGGGAGACGAAGGCAAGCTGCGGCAGGTGCTCATTAATTTGCTCGGCAATGCCGTGAAGTTTACCCAGACTGGCCATATTGACCTCAGGGTGGAAGCTACAGCAATCAACGATCCGTGTGTCTCGTCCCAGATGGCTGATGGGGTCAAGCAGTTGACCTTTACGATCGCCGACACTGGGCCCGGCATTCCTGAAGACTTAGTGCCCGACCTGTTTCAACCCTTTGTGCAAGCATTGCACCACGTCCCTGGCGAAGGGGGCAGTGGGTTAGGGCTCACCATCACGCAGCAATTTATTCACCTGATGGGTGGCGAGATTGATGTGACCACGACCCTCGGGAAAGGCACGATTTTTACAGTCCAGTTGCCCGTCACCGTTGCCAGTGGGGCCGCGATCGCTCACTTATCGGCCCAGCACACCGTCCAGCGATTAGCGCCGAATCAGCCCCACTTCCGCATCCTGGTCGTTGATGATCGCCCCGAAAATCGCGATCCGCTGGTGCAACTGCTGCAATCCGTCGGCTTTGAAACTTGCGCTGCCAGCAACGGTCAGGATGCGATCGCGCAGTGGCAAGCCTGGCACCCCCACCTAATCTGGATGGACATGCGCATGCCTGTACTGGATGGGTATGAAGCGACACGGCGGATCCGAGGGCTTGAGAGCACGATCGAAGGAGGAGAGGGAATAGGGATCAGGGAACAGGGAAGAGAGTGCAGGTTATCGACGTCTCCCCACTCCCCACTCCCTCACCCATCCACTCCCCTACACCCCTACTCCCCCACTCCCTCATCCACCATCATCATCGCCCTCACCGCCAGCGCCTTCGAAGACCAACGGGAAGAAATGATCGCCGCTGGCTGTAACGATTTTGTGCGGAAGCCGTTCTATGCAGCAGAGATCTTTCGCAAAATGACAGACTATCTGGGGGTGCAATTTGAGCTGGCAGAAAGCGGGGTGAGCGATCGCTGCTCCCCAGAATCAGAGTTTGTGCAGCCCACCCTAGCGGCCATGCAACCGCTGCCGCTGGAATGGCGACAACAGTTTCACCAAGCCGCGATTCAGGCGGATAGTGATTGGTTGCGATCGCTCTTGGCAGACCTGTCGGAAGAGCAAGCCGATCTGAAGCAGGGGTTGCAGCGGCTGATTACCCAGCTCGACTTTGAAACATTAATGGCCCTGACGGAGATCGTTGCTCGTGATTGATGCCGCTAAGCAACCGTATCAAGCCGATATTCTGGCAATTGATGATACGCCAGAGAACCTGCAATTACTATCTCAACTGTTGACGAATCGCCAGTACAAAGTGCGGAGTGTCACTAAAGGTACAACGGCGATCCGGGCTGCTCAGGCGGCGCCTCCCGACCTGATTTTGCTGGATATCAATATGCCCGAAATGGGCGGCTACGAAGTTTGCGAACAGCTCAAGGCCGACTCGCGGACAGCGGAAATTCCCATCATTTTCATTAGTGCGTTGGGTGAAACCTTAGACAAGGTGCGGGCCTTTGAGGTGGGGGGCGTCGATTTTGTCACGAAGCCCTTTCAGGTCGAAGAGGTGCTGGCTCGCATCAAAGCCCACTTGCAAATTCGGTCACTGCAGCAACAGTTGCAAACCCAAAACGAACAACTCCAAAAGGAGATTCGCGATCGCATTCGGTGTGAGCAGGACTTAACCCAAGAGCGAGAAAAATCTGAAAAGCTATTGCTCAACATTTTGCCTGAGTCCATTGCCGAGCAGCTGAAGCAAAATTCCCAAGCGATCGCCTATCGTTTCGATGCGGTGACCATCCTGTTTGCCGACATTGTCAATTTCACCGGACTATCAGCAGCAATCGATCCGACGGAATTGGTCAGCCTGTTAAATCAGATTTTTTCCGAGTTTGATCAGCTGGCCGAAAAGTACGGTTTGGAAAAGATCAAAACCATTGGGGATGCCTACATGGTGGTCGGCGGGGTGCCGAATCCGATGACTCACCATGCCGCCGCAATCGCAGATATGGCACTCGATATGCAGGCTGCCATTGGTCAATATCAGCGATCGGACGGCAGTTCCTTTCAGTTGCGCATTGGCATTGACACGGGACCAGTAGTGGCTGGCGTCATCGGCATGAAAAAGTTTTCCTATGACCTTTGGGGCGACGCGGTGAATCTGGCGAGTCGCATGGAATCTCACGGCGAACCTGGGCGCATTCAAGTGACCGAAGCTATTTATAAGTGCTTGGGCGATCGCTATCAATTCATGCCTCGGGGCACGGTCTCGATCAAGGGGTTGCCCAATATGTCTACCTATTGGTTGGAGGGTCGCACCCCATGACTGATATCCCCCTGCCGACGTATCGAGCCGATATTTTGGCGATCGACGATACGCCGGAAAATTTGCAGCTGCTCTCCCAAATGCTGACTCAGCGGCAATACAAAGTCCGCAGTGTCACCAAGGGCTCTACGGCTCTACGGGCAGCTCAGGCGGCTCCCCCCGACCTGATTCTGTTAGATATCAACATGCCAGAGATGAATGGCTATGAGGTCTGTGAACGCCTGAAAGCCGATGACATGACGCGCCATATTCCGGTGATTTTCATCAGCGCGTTGGGTGAAACCCTCGATAAAGTCAGGGCGTTTGATGTAGGGGGCGTGGACTATGTGGCTAAACCGTTTCAGGTTGAGGAAGTCATTGCCCGCATTGAAACGCATGTGCAATTGCGGCGGTTACAGCAACAAATGCAGGCGCAAAACGTGCGACTACAGCAGGAGATTCGCGATCGCAAACAAGCTCAAGAGACTGTCGGCAAGGCATTTCGTTCGAGTCCCAGTCCCATCGCCATCACGACGTTGGAAGGAGGCCGATTCGTCGAGGTCAATCCCAGTTTCCTGAAACTCAGTGGGTATACCCGGCCCGAAGTCATCGGCTTTCGCCTAGATGAACTGAACTTGGGACTAGATATGGACGCCTACCGACGGGGCCGCACGCGGCTAGAACAGGAAGGTGCGCTTTACAACTGGGAGTTTGACCTGCGCACCAAAGCGGGCGATATCCGCACCCTGCTCGTCTCCGTCGAAAGCATTCAATTGCAGGGGCATCAATGCGCGTTGGCGCTCGCCAACGACATCACCGAGCGCAAACGCTTGGAAAACGAGTTCATTTCCCTTGTCAGTCACGAGCTCAAAACCCCGATGAACTCCATGATTGGGGCGCTCGATTTGCTCGGCACCGGGCAACTTGGCACCCTGACTGAAAAAGGCCAAAAAATGATCGACATGGCCATCAACAATGCTGAACGACTGGTACGGCTGGTCAACGACATTCTCGATCTGGAGCGGATGAAGTCTGGGATGCTGACCCTGCATCCCAAGGTGTGTAATGTCCCGACCTTATTTCAGCAGGCCGAAACGGTGATGCAGCCCATGGCCCAAGCCGCTCAAGTGCAACTCAGAGTGGAACCGGTGGAGGTGCCCCTGCGAGTGGACTGCGATCGCATGCAACAGCTCCTCACCAACCTCCTCAGCAACGCCATTAAATTTTCGTCTGCTGGTGGCACCGTACACCTCACCGCCCAAGTCGAAGCGGGTACATCCTCCGCTCCCTCGCCAGTCACTGCCCT
>CAZFWL010000279.1:1941-4984 GCA_964522775.1 uncultured Halomicronema sp. | reverse complement strand
TTGAGCAGTTGACTCACTGTGGGTCAGATACGCAATATCAATTTTTGCGATCGCTGCACCAGCTGAGCCCCGTTTGGCCACAGTTAAACGTGAGTCTTTTGCTCTGGCTGCCGCGTCCCTGGCTCAAACAAATTCGGCGAGAGGTCCCTAACCTGGGTCGCGCTGTGTTTGAGTTCATCGGTGAACCCACCCCCATTTCCACGATCGCTCAGCAACCCAATTTTCAGGTCGCTTTTTCCGCCGTCCGCGATTGGCAATTTTGGGAAGAATCTGCTGTCGAGGAGACCACTCCGGCCATTGCCAATGCGACTGCTGATGTCGCCGAAGTATCGTCCGACCTTGCCGATGAGACGATCACGGTTGATCCTGAGACTACTGCTGATGCCGAGACCGCTGACGCCCCGTTGCCAACCATTTCAGAATCACTCTGGCATCAGCTTCAAGATGACTTAAGTGGTTTCGAATCTTCAACGAGCACTCCCCCATCAACCGCTTGGGAGGATCCGGCATCGACTGCTGTTCCTCCCGTCATCCCAGAGACTCCTAACCAAGATGAATCTGAGCGCGTAGAACAATCACGCCAGAGTGGAGCAGAGCCCCCCAAACAAAGCGGAACAGCAGAGCTGAGGGTTCCCCCAGAAGCCGCGTCAGCATTAGATGAGGCGCCCGCAAATACTCCCACATCACCTGAGTGGGCGATCGCGCTAGAACTCCGAGATCGTGTGCAGGCCGGTGACCACAGCACAACGACTTTAGAGACCGCGATTCAGGCTTATGAATCACTCCAGCCGAAACAGCCCCAAACGCCCCAACGGACTGAGGCCTTAAACGATTTGGGCAGCCTGTATTGGTTGTGGGCGCAGCAAACAACCGCTGGCGATGTCTATTTCCAACGGCTAAGCCACAGTTGTGAACTGTACGAAGCGGCGTTGTCGCCCATCAGTCCCCACACTGCGCCCGCCGTGTTGAATCGGCTACACAGCAATTTAGGCAGTGTGTATAGCTTACTGGCCGTCCATCAACAGCCCGCTGAGTATATGGGCAAGGCGGTGCGGGCTTTTCACCGCGCGTTGCAATATGCTCCCGTCGAGACCTCGCCCGAGGAGTATGTGACGTTGCAAACCCACTTGGGAACGGCCTATTGGAGTTTGGCCCAGCAAACCCAAGAGTCCACGCACTTGCACCGAGCGATCGCGGCCTATCAAGAAGCGTTGCAGCATTCGCAGCCCCAACCGGCACCGCAAATGTACGCCCAACTGCAAAATAATTTGGGGATTGCGCTCTGGAGCCTAACCCGTTACGAACGCCCCATTTTCTTACTGGAGCAGGCAATTGGGGCTTACCGCACGGCGTTGGCTTATCGCACGGTGGCGGCCGATCCCGCCGGATATGCCGCTACCCAAAATAATCTCGGCACCGCTTACTGGGATCTAGGAGGACAGTGCGAAGAGGGCTCGTCAGCCCAGCAGCAAGCTTGGCGACAGGCCATTCTTGCCTATGAGTCAGCGATCGCCGCTACCGAGCCCGCCGCGCCAGCCCCCCTCAGTTTTGACTTGTGGGCAGCTCACCACAGTGTTGGTGTGGTGTATGACCAACTGGCGATCGCCCTCGCGCCCGATACCACCAAACAGGCACCGCTATTGACGCAAGCCACCCAGCACTATGTGGCGGCTCTGACGGGTTGGCAAGCGCTGGAGTCGGCATCAGCAGATACGGCCTTGCAAGCCCTGGTCCGCAATTTGCAATTACAGGCAAGATTTCTCGGGATTGAGCGACAGCAGCGATCGCTGAGTCAGATACCCGCCGATTGGCTACCCGAGATTTGGCGCAAGCTGTAATCCCTTGCCCAGCTACTCCCACGGCTCCGCTGCCCAAGTGCTCATCGTCCGCAGCTCTTCCGGAATCTCGGCATCGGGGGGGAATTCGAGCAGAGTCTCGCGATCGCCCAAATAGCCCGACATGGCAAACGACGTTAACAAGCGACACAGGGCAATCCATACCGACTGCTCAAATTCCCAAGGTTGATCAAAGCGCGCCGTATCCGCGATCGACTTCAGCGCCCAAAAATAACTATTGCGGACCACTGAGCCCTGCTTTTTGTAGGGGGGAACGTCATCCTTGTGAATGAATACCACCGACGAATCAACGTAACAGCGCATATTTTTCCATTTCTGTACTCCGTTGCTAAATGCCCTTAGCCGTGCACCATTATCGCTAGACCTGCCAAGGGTTTGATACTTTTAAGCAATGGGCTATGTCTAGCTCCAAACCATTTTCCGTTCATCGCTTACTTTATGACAGCCGCCGTTTGCGTTCAAAATTTGCATAAGGTTTACAACAGTCTCCACGTTGTGAACGATTTGTCGCTCACCATTCAGCCGGGCGAAAGCTTTGGCTTACTGGGTCCCAACGGCGCGGGAAAGTCAACCACCATCCGCATGTTGACGACGCTGACCCAGCCTTCCGATGGCAATTTGGTCGTAGCCGGGTATGACGTGCAGCGCGACCCGATGGATGTACGGCGACAGATTGGCGTGGTGCTGCAACAAACGAGCGTGGATGGTGACCTCACCGTTTGGGAAAACATGGAGCTGCACGGGCGGATGCATCATATTCCCCAGCCACAACGAAAAAAACGTATCGATGAATGGCTCGGATTTGTCGAGTTGGGCGATCGCCGTGATAGCAAAGTGAAGACGTTATCTGGCGGCATGAAACGACGCCTGCAAATTGCCCGCGCCCTACTGCACAACCCCAAAATTTTGTTTTTGGATGAACCCACGGTGGGTCTCGACCCGCAAACCCGCCGTCGCCTCTGGGAGATCATTCGCTCTTTGAACCAGCAGGGGATGACGATGCTGCTAACCACTCACTACATGGAAGAAGTCGAGTTTTTGTGTAACCGCATCGGTATTTTGGATCAAGGGCAACTAATCGCCTTGGGTACCCTAGCAGAACTACGCCAGCGCCACGGTGAGGGCATTTAGATGCGGCAAACGGACGACCGCTGGGATTATCAATTCTTTCCGACCCTGACCGCAGC
>CAZFWL010000279.1:0-1931 GCA_964522775.1 uncultured Halomicronema sp. | reverse complement strand
TATTTTGAGCAACAGCCAGATAAAACGGGTATGATGACGCGCCCATCGAATTTAGAAGATATCTTTGTAGAGCTCACCGGTCGCAATCTGGATTAAACGCCGCCATGCCTAAACTGGCCAGCGTCATCGAAGCAATTTTGTACCTGAAGGGGCGTCCGCTCCAGATCGCCAACCTGGCAGAATATGCCGGGTGTGATCGCGAAATGGCCGAAGAAGGTCTCATGGACCTGATGAACGAGTACGCCCACCGCGAGAGTGCGCTGGAAATTATTGAGACGAAGGACGGCTATTGCCTGCAACTTAAGTCGGGCTTTCGACATTTAGTGGACACCCTGATTCCGCTGGATTTGGGCGTGGGGGCACTGAGAACGTTAGCCGCGATCGCCCTGCGAGGTCCCATTGCCCAAACTGATCTGATCGAGATTCGCGGCTCTGGGGCCTATCAACATGTCAGCGAACTCGTCAATCTGGGCTTTGTGCGCAAACGTCGCCAAGCGGATGGCCGCTCTTTTTGGCTCCAGGTGACGAATAAATTTCATCAGCACTTTGAAATTGACGACTTACCGGCCTTTACGAAACAAGCAACCAAGGCATCAGACACAAGCACATCTGATAACAACAATGCTGAGTCAACCTCCAGCCCAGACTCATCAGATGCAGAAGACGCTGTCGACTCTCTCTCCCCTGCAGCGAGTTCAGATTTATAGCCCCTCCGAGCGTGAACGGAATTCCGCACCCTAGCGAAAAGCAAATCATTTGTTAAAGTGGAACAACACAAAACCGAGCGAGTGTTGCCATTCAATCTTCAAGCTGGCAATTCAAGGATTACCAGGCTTTTGGGGCATTTGCGTAGATTACCAACTGGAATAATTCGGTCAGGCGGTCTAAGGTTTAATAGAGAGGAATAGCAGGATTTCCATGACATTTAACCCTGAGCGCGTTGATTTTGTAGGCCTGCATGTTGATGATGAGACTGGCAATCAGCTGCTGCAATACCTCAAGCATCAATCGCCGGAGGTATTGAGTCGCGTGGCACAGGCTGTCACTCCTGAAATCAAGCAGATTATTTCGCAAAATGTTCAAGGTCTCATTGGGGTACTACCCAGCGATGGCTTTAACGTCCAAGTATCAACGGACCGGGAAAATCTCGCTGGCTTACTGGCATCAGCCATGATGACCGGATACTTTCTCCGCCAGATGGAACAGCGCATGGAGATGGATGCCTCATTGATGGGCTCCCTCTTCAATACCGATGACGGCGACGACGAATGGTCTAACCTTTAGATATCTACGGCCAATCCCTTCTGGCTCTGGCAACTTGAACTTTCGCATTATTAATATCTTGAGTGCCTTCTCTACTTTGGGGATGGCTAAGCTCCATTTGGCGGCCTAGGCTTCAATATCTTTGCCCCATTTTTGAAGCTTGACTTTTTACTAGACGGTTAGCTAGCAAGGCCTTGATCTGAAAATCAGCGCGGTTTATTAGTTTCAGATACGAGGTGTTGACCGTATATCCAGATGTCTCAACAACCCTGAGCTTATTTCAGATTCAGGAAATCTGCTGCTGCTGCCTCGCTTCACTTAGGCTTCTAGAACTCATCAGTTTCTTTTCCAGCTCAAGAATAATGGGCTATCCGATCTATTCAGTCATGAGTGGGGGACGACAGACATTTTCCGACTTTTTGGGGTGAGCGATCGCTGACCACAACGGACTTTGACCGACTGACGTGTACCAGTGCGGTGGATAAGTTTGTGGAGACCTTACCCATGGGGTTACACCATGACTTATGTCCTCACAAATCAAGTCAGCAGCCCGGATCTGGCTGGAGAGATTGATGCCAGCATAAGCGGAGTGCAGATCTTGCAGCGGGTGCGGCGGCTACAGCGGCACTATGTGAATGAGGCGATATTGCGCGATCGCTTAGAAGACT
>CAZFWL010000278.1:0-4985 GCA_964522775.1 uncultured Halomicronema sp. | reverse complement strand
CCGCCGCCAGCGCCGAGTGGGCTGCACCGTCAGCTCCACTTCATGGGTGCTGCCGGGAATCAGGTGCAGTGACTCAGTGGCCAAATCGTAGGTACACAGCGGGGTTTCAGCGTTCTCCTGCGCAGTGAGGGTGAGGTTGCGGCGGGTATTGCTGTCATTCGCCACCGTGAGCTGAAACCGCCCGGGGCCAGTCTGTACGCGACTCAGAAGGTCCTGCAAACTTAGGCCCAGGGCAAAGGTCGGTTCAATCTGGAGATAGGTCACGTCCATGAGGACGAGATCAGGCTGATTGGCCGAATGCAGTCGCAACGTCGGTAAATGTCGTCCGGCGGTGATGTTGCTGGGCAACTGTAGCAGCAGAATAATGCGCCCTTCTGCCCCTGGATTCAGCAGCAGGCTGTCGTGGGTCAAGACCTGACCCAGATCTTGCAGCCCTTCGGGATACAGTATGCGATACCAGGACTCCGGCAGGTCGGTACAGCTCAGGCGGAAGCGATCGACCCGATCAGAGCGGTTGCGCACGACCGCCTGTAGTTCTAGCGGCTGACCGGGGCGCAACACCGCCGGGCGCTCCGGAGTTGTCTCCGGCATCACCTGAAACGTCGGATCGCGGGTTTCCTCCACTGAGCGCACCGGGGGCATCACCCGCAAGCGTGACTGCTGCTGTAGCGGCGTCTCTTCGGGGTAGTGCTCCGGCGCATCCAGAATCAGCAGATATTCATAGTCATCGGGCAGGGTTTCGAGCGGCACTTCCAGGTGAAACACCACTTCTGCTGACTGCTGCGCGTCCAGGGCCAATCGCTGAAACGGTTCTGTGCACCAATGGCGCACCGGCACCGCCGTCTCATCCAGATAGACGTCAAAAATGGCACCTTGATGCCCTTGGTTCATCAACGTCACACGCAGATCCAGGCGGTCACCGCTGGCGATCGCCACATCCCCAGACGGGTTCACCACCCATTCGACCGACCGCAGTCGGGAGGCGCGAGTCACTGAACGGGAACGGTTAGGAGGCATCGGTTCAACTGGGTGAAGGGCAGGCAGAGAAACGGTGGTCGGAACGGGGGCAAGGGTTAACGGCAGTCGGTCGCGGGCAGCCGCACCCGATGCACCCGTACCCGAGTATCATCGGCACCGGACACCACCCAGAGACGGTTTTGGCGAACGCGAATATCGACACTGTTGAGCTGCGTGGGCAGGGACGCCAAGGTTTGTCCGGCGGCGTGGCGACTGTGGCGTCGGCCCTGGGATAGCGGCCACAGCTTGACCTCACCGGCATCGCCCACGCTGGCCAGATAGCAGCCCCGATGGGTGAGGGCGATCGCTCGCACCGCTTCCCCGTTCGCATTGGCCATCCAGCTATCCATGACGCGACAGACCTCCGCCCCCGAGATGCAATCCCGCAAATCAAACAGCGTGATTTGGCCCTGATTGTCGGCGACGGCCAACCAATAGGGTTCGTCATCGGCGGTGGCCAGACTGGTGATGTAGTCGTCTTGCCCCCCTTCGGCATAGGTGACTGGATTTCGCCGCCCCGTCCGCCAGTTCCACAGCTCTAGGCTGTTATAGCGCCCCGCCACGGCCACGATGGCTTGATCCGGGCCAATGCCCGCCAAGCTATACGCGGCAAAGGGAAACGTTTGGGTTTGCAGCAGCCGATTTTCGGTGGGCAAAACGGAGGCCGGAGCCAGGGACCATTGCACGACAGCGCCGCTACCGTGGCTGCTGAACAGGGTGCGCGCATCAGGGGAAAACAGCAGATCGAGGACGCGATCGTCCCGTTGGTCGGGGGCAATCAGCGAGGTCGCTAGTTCGTTTTCTAGCAAATCCCAAATCTGGATTTCGCCATTTTCCAGCCCGATCGCCAGGTGATCATTATCGCGAGGGCGGTAGCGAGCCACCCGCACCGCCTTATTGGCCTGGGCCACCCGCCCCAAGCCCGGATTTTTGAGGGGTCGCACAAACCCCCGTCGCTGCCACAGCCTCGCCGTCTGATCATTGGAGGCACTAATAATCGTTTCGCCCAAACCATCAAATTGCACGCTGTTGACGGCGGCTCGGTGCCCAAAGAGGGGACTGGCAGGATTCAACCACGACAACAGCCACACAATCCACAACAAACCGAGCCCGCCTAAGACCGTCAACCACAGGGGAATAACGGGGGCCACCTCTAATTCCACGGCCCGGCTTTCGGGCACGGTTTTGCCCACCCGCTCATCCGACAGGGTGGCAGTTGCCTCCAGGCGATGCCAGCGACTCAGGCCAAACCACGGACGGCGCGATCGCACCGCCAGCGTCTTCACTTCTTCGGTGCCGGGCAGGACAGCCCGTTCTAGGGGCGTAATTTCCCACCGGAGATCGGCCGCTGTTTCGCTGTCCAGGGCGATCGTGATGCGGGGATCCAGGTTGCTGGCATTCTCAAACGTCAGCTGAAAGGTAGCCGGATCCGGTTCATTCCGGCGTTGCCAGGGCCATTGACGGGGCAGCTGCGCCCGCTGGGGACTCGGTGGCCGAAATGCGAGGCGACCAACGGGCATGACTTCCAGCCGACCTTCGGCGATCGCGGGGGCACTGCCTGGCACCTCCGCCTGCACCACTATCGGCAACGGCCGCGCCAGAGCCTCCGTGGGGGACGGCAGCGTGATCAAAAACTCGGTATTGGTCCACTGCTGGGGCAGCAGATCAATGGCCTGTTCTACATCTTGAGCAAACCAAGCGGCGGGCAGGCCGTCACAGCGCACCAGCGCCCCCACCGTGAGTTGCGCCAAGTTGTAAACCCGCACTGGCAAGCGCACCGAGCGTCCCGGCGGACTTCGCAAAATCGGCGTTAATAGCTCTAACTTTAGGGGCACCGCCCCTTCGGGGGGACTCACCTTGAGGCGCAATACCTGGCGCTCTTCGGCCTTCAGTTCTAGAGAAAACACCCGTACCGTGAGGCTCACCCAGCCAAAGAAGCCGACAATGGGCGTGTCAGTCAGGGTGATGTGAAACGTCGTCGTGTCACCTGGGGGTTTGACACTGCTGATATCAGGCGACAGGGTATACCAGTGGTTAGACGCCAGGGGATCGTTCCCCGCCGCCAAAATTTCCAGTTGAAAGCTCGCTAGGCGATCGCTCTGGTTCGTCACTTTCACCTCGAACGTCGCCGCTGACTCGCCGGGGACGAGTTCCAGGCTTTTAGCCGATAGTCGGGCTTCTAGCCCCTTATCTTGACGAGTCGGCGACAGGGTCTGATCACTGTCGAGTTTGTCCCAAACGTCCTGCAAAGTTCTGTTGGTCATGGGCCTGCCACCGAACGCTCAATCATCTGTCCGTGCCACCATTGGCGCAATTGTTGGTGCATCACTTCGGACCAGGTGGCCCCGGCTGCCAGTTGCAGATTGCCTTCGCCAAACCAAATCGCGGCATCGGCCAAGATATCTTGAGCGTCCGTGAGCTTGTGCTCTACCACCTCAATTGCTTGGGGATTGGAGCGCAGGATTGGGCTGAAGCGATCGCGGTCAAGGGCATAGAGCACAGTATTTTCCCGCGCCTGAGCCGACGTTGTACGAGGAATGTCGAGCATTAGGGTCAGGTCGCCAAACAGTTGCCCGGCCTGCAACACCCGCAACGGCGCATCTTGACTCGTGGAGCGCAGTTCCACCGAGCCGAGCGCGATCGCATACACTGCGGTTGCTGTTTCCCCTTCCTGAAAGATCTCCTGTTGTGCGGCCAAGGACATCCGTTGGGCACTCGTCGCGAGTTCGCGCAAATCACCATCGGGCAACGTGGCTAGATACGGTTCGCCGCGCAGCAACTGTTCCACTTCGGCCCCGCCAATGCGGGTCGATCGCACCGACTCGGCCCGCTCTTTCAGGGCCCGGTAATAAGCGCTCAGCGCTCCCGCTGGGGGAAACTGAGCCGTCTCGGGCCGGGCTGCCGATCGCAAGCGGGCGGCGCGGGCGGTCAGCGCCTGGTAGTAGGCCAGTTCCAGCTGACTGCCCGCCATGCCGGAGCCGCTGTCACGCAAATCTTCGAGCTGGGCCATGAGGCTTTTTTCGCGATCGCCAATCACGGCCGCCATGTTTTGAAACACTTGGGCCAACTGTCCCAGTTCATCCTCGCGCTGGGCGGTGCGCGCTAGGGCCTCACTCTGAAATTCGCCATTTTCCATTGCTGCCGCGGCCTCACTGACCGACACAATGGGCCGAATCAGCAGGCGATCGCTGATTTGCCACAGCACGAAAACACTGCCCCCCAGTAGCCCCACAATAATCAGCAATAACCGCCGCTGATTTCGGTTAACGGAGGCCAAAAAGACCGATTCTGGAGTCACACTGCCAATGGTCCAATCCAGTCGCCCCAAAGGGCTCAAGGCAATATAGTAGCGATCGCCCGTGACCGCATCATATTGGGAGAGTTCGGTCATGCCCGTTAAATCAGTCAGCACCACGTCATTGTCTTGCAGGGCTTGGCTAACCGTTTGCAGCTGAGGATTGTTAACGGTATCGAGGGCCAACAGCTCCGCGTCGGTTTCGCTTTCAAAGGTTTCGGCCAGAACATTCAGGTCACTGGCCGCAATCAAATTGCCATTGCGATCGAGGATGAAGAGTAGCCCTTCAGCCGGGGTCCGAATACTGGCCAAGTATTCCGAAATATGCCGCAGGCCAAACGAAATGCTGACCACGCCACGTAGCTGATTGCTCTCGGGATCGCGCACCGTGATCGCCGAATCCAATCCCACCACATTGCCGGTCTTAAAGCGATAAACGTCCGTCCAGACACTCTGGTCTGGGGTGGCCCAAGCCGTTTCGTAATAGGGCCGCACCGGTGCATAGTAATATTCATTGCGCCGCGATCGCTCGACCAGCTCCCAGGCTTTCGTGGCCTCATCAAAGGTGTACGTTTCTATGGGCCAGTCGGGTTGTCCTGGGGCAAGGGTCGTCTCTCCGGCTTGCAAGGCTCGCGCTTGGGCTTTGCGATCGGCCTGCGCTGCGGCCAGCTCT
>CAZFWL010000277.1:0-4998 GCA_964522775.1 uncultured Halomicronema sp. | reverse complement strand
TGGGACTCAGCTTACCACTGTGACAAGCTGACCCGGCACTAATCCCAATTCCGGCGAGATTCATTTGCCGCACGAGGGTTTTGCCACTGACAGTATTGCCGTCTGCCGTTGTCAGGCAAAAGCTGGCGTGATGGGGGAGGCGATCGCGAGGATTGCCCGTGATTTCTAGCCCTGGCACGTTAGCCAGTTGGTGAAAGAGGCGATCTCGCAGTTGAATGAGTCGCACTGTTTCGGACGGCATTTCGGCGGCGGCGAGTTCAGCGGCTACGCCAAATCCAGCAATATTAGGCACGGCTGGAGTCCCGGACCGCCAACCTGCTTCCTGTCCACCGCCTCCCAGGAGCGGCCGCAATTCGACCTCAGGGCGCACATATAATGCTCCCGACCCTTGGGGGCCGTAGAGTTTGTGGCTGGATAAAGACAAGAGATCAACCGGCAGGGTTTGTACGTCAATCGGCAGTCGCCCCGCGACTTGCACCGCATCGGTGTGAAAGAGTACACCTTTAGCTCGTGCGATCGCGCCTAACTGCTCAATGGGTTGCAGGGTTCCGACTTCACTTTGCCCATAAATGACTGATACCAGCACAGTGTCCGGGCGAATTGCCCATTCCAAATCCGTTGGATTCACTCGTCCGGTGCGATCAACGGGGAGCCAGGTTACTTGCCAACCCATCGATTCCAGAAAACGAGCGGGTTCGGCGATCGCGGAATGCTCAACACTGGACACGATCAGGTGTTGATGGGTGGTGTAGCGGCGAGCAATGCCCATAATGGCGAGGTTGTCGGCTTCGGTACCCCCAGCGGTGAAAACGATACTTTCGGGCGGCGCATTGATCAGGCTGGCGACTTGAACTCGTGCCAGTTCTAATGCCGTGGCTGAGCGACTGCCCCATTCATGCAAGCTGGATGGATTGCCCCACTGCTCAGTCATCACGGCCTGCATGGCGGCGATCGCTTCAGGGCGCGTTGGGGTCGTGGCGCTGTAATCCAGATAAATTTGCATTATTTCGCTGCGCAAGTCTGGTGACAGTTCCGATTTTACTGTGACGATCCTAGCAGGGAGGGTTGCCGTCACGGGAACCATCGATCGCCATGTCGCATCATGAGACTTCAGGTAGAAACGCCTGACAAAATTCAGTCGTGCATTAGAATTGTCAACGTTATACCGTCGTTGTTCAGGAATTTTCTGATGAAAACCTTGATACCCGGACTATTGCTGAGCGGCTCGCTGTTGGCCGGTAGTGCCCCGGCGGCGTTTGCTCATGCGGCTCAAACGGATTACTTCGTCGATTTATTTGCCGAGGAGCTGCAGCTGGAATTTACCGCGAGCTTTAGCACGGGCGAACCGATGTCTGATGCCGAGGTGATTGTATATGCGCCCGGAGATCGCGAAACCCCCTGGCAAGAAGCAACGACCGACGAGGCTGGGCAATTCACCTTCAAGCCCGATGAAGAGTTAGTCGGTGACTGGCGGATCGAGTTTGAGCGAGATGGCCATAAAGACATTCGCATTGTGCCCTTAGACGATACAGGCATTGACTATCAAAACATTAGCGATGCAGGTGATACGGAATTCCATGAACTGGCGCACCTGCGGATGGGACTAGCGGCAGTTTCTGCGGTGGCATTAGGCACGGGGGCGATAGTTATGCAGCGCCGTTGGCTGCGTCATTAACTATCGCCAGTTGACCGCTAGGGTCGAAGCTGAGCTGAACTGAGTGATCGACTGGATGTTTGGTCGAACATCCAACCTTTTCAGCCAATACCGAATCGTTATCCTGCAGGTGTTAATAACCAAAACGCGGATGGCTTGGTGATCGATCTCATCTGCGTGGTGCTGTGTTGGATATGACCACTGTGGCGGCACTGAACTCTGGCTCTGTTCATTGCTATGCACCTAGAGGCTCAGGGAATGTTGCGAATAAATTAGGCTTGACTGGCGCAATCTTGTTGCTGCAGATAAGCCAACAGACTGCGGGCGTCGTCACCTTGGGCCATAGTCCCCCCTTGATAACCATCACCGCTGTAGCTGACCCGCCACTGTTGCAAGTTGACTGTCTGGGATTTTGCTAAGTGAATCAGTAGAGGAGTTTCACCATAGTCATTGCCACCGAGTAAGTTTCGGATAGAGAGGGTGTGGTCGCACACTTCAATCAGGGCGGCTAACCAGACCGGGGCATCGTCTCCCTTGGCCTGAGCTTGGAGTTTGTCATAAGTATGCTGATCGACGTATTGCGCGTAGCGGGTACAACCAGGCCTCAGAAGGGCCGCAGGATTTTTTGAAAAATTGGGAGGCAGATAATGGGCGATGAAGTCTGCAAGGTCTGACGCTTCGCTGGGTACAACCGCTGCCCAAAATTCATAGTCGGGACCTTGATTAAGGGCTTGGATTTGCCAGTACCAGGGCTGGGCAGTCGGCATTGGACCTATGGATTAAGAGCTACTCAAGCTAAACGTTGCAGGAACGCTTAGGGTGGCTGGGATAATTTGTGGAGCTATTGCTCAAAGCCCTTCTTCGGTACTGGGCTCAATCACTAACTTAGCTTGCAGTTGCCAGGCGTCAAGCCATCTTGGCGGGGTATGACGTAATCACTAGCTCCGAAATCTTGCCACGGCGTTTGGCATTGGAGTTGATGGCGCGAGACGCTTGGATCTCCTGAATGTGAAATCCCTCATAGAGGTCGCGAATGAAGTCGCAGTCCGAATTGGACAGCATGACCTGGACGCCGCGGTCTGCCAGGGTGGCGAAGGTCTGCTGTAGTCGCTGTTGATCTTCCGCCCGAAAGCCGTAGCGGTTATAGCCGGTAAAGCTGCTGGTGGCGCTGATGGGATGATATGGCGGATCGAAGTAGACAAAATCCTGGGGAGTCGTGGCCTGTTCCAAGACCTGGGTAAACCTGCCACAGACGATGTCAGTATTCTGCAGGGCGATCGCCGCTTGCCGCAGCGTCACTTCATCGCAGATTTTCGGATTTTTGTAGCGCCCCATGGGCACGTTGAAATGGCCTTGGCGATTTTCTCGATAGAGACCGTTAAAGCAAGTTTTATTCAAATAAATGAGACGGGCGGCCCGGGGCAAGGGCGATCGCAGTTGAGTTTGCGATCTCATTTCATAGTAATGCTCACGGCAGTGAGCCGATTGATGGTGCTGCAAGAGCGTGATCAAAGCTTCGACATCCGCTTGCACACAGCGATAGACATTCACCAGTTCCTCATTTAAGTCGGCTAAGACCGCTTGATCACAGAACTGCTGAAGATGAAAGAAGATTGCTCCGCCGCCTAAAAAAGGCTCGTGATAACGGCGAAAGCGAGCCGGAAAGTAGCGGCGATACTGTTCTAATAATCGCCCTTTGCCGCCTGCCCATTTAAGAAAGGGCCGAGGGTGACATCGGGTTTGCAGGGCTACTGTCATGAATCGATGCTGGGAGCGATCGCCCAACCCTGGTAGTTAACGACTTCTACCAGCGGACTAAGAATCCTCTTCCTTGTAATACAAATGAACTTATTGTAGGCGTTGTCGGTCATGGGCACAATCAATGATTCACTCCTGAACTGCGATAGGATAAAACCGAAGTTATATCCAGCAACGGTCGCGCTGCTGTTCAATGCACGGTAGCGCTGGGTTGAATTATGCAAGAGTTTTTTCAAAATGTTTCACGCTACCCCAGATATTTGATTTCTTTTAGTCTGGGAATCTTTTTTAATGCGATTGAACCGCTCATGCCGCTGCTCAAGCGTCCGACTACCGCGATCGCTTTAGTCGGGATAGTCGTTTCTGTCTTTGTCTTTTTGACCTTTACATTGAAGGCCATGCTGGGGCTATCTGCGGTTTAGTCGTTTCGAGTTGTAGAACCCTGGAACCCTGCCTGGCGAAATCGTCCAAATCGACTGGCCATCAATGGGTGGTCAGTGCATGAATTATTGGGAGAGGTGTTGTCATGGCTAATGATCGGCGAGTGGCCCGCGTGGCTTCCCTGATTAAGCGGGAGGTCAGTCAAATGCTGATGTCTGATATTAAGGACGATCGCGTGGGTGCGGGCATGGTTAGCGTGACCGATGTGGAAGTATCTGGCGACCTGCAACATGCCAAAGTGTTCGTCAGCATTTATGGCACGGAGGAAGCGCGAGCCGAAACTATGGCAGGCCTGATGGCCGCTACGAACTTTGTGCGACGGGAGTTGGGTCAGCGTATTCGTCTGCGGCGGACTCCTGAAGTTCTGTTTCGCGAAGACTTAGGTGTCGAACGGGGGACTCGCGTATTGTCGTTGATCAATCAACTCAGCGCCGAGCGCGATGCGAAAGCGCCAGAAGAAGGGGCCGGTTTCGATGAGGCGGCTAACGATGACGGCGATATAGACGTGCCGACGGCGACTGAGGAATTGGAGTGACTGCTCTCGGCTTACCCGATTTAGAGTCGCTGTCGCTAGAAGCTCAAATCGCTCAACTCGTCGTGGTGCGAGCATCTGGTCATGTGTTTGACCATCAGCGCCGTTACCCTCAGTGGGAGTTGGACCAAACCAATCTGCAACACTGCGTAGAGACGCTGGGGGTTGGTGGCGTAATTTTGCTGGGAGGCAGCGCCGTTGAGGTCGGCGTGCGATCGCAGCAACTCCAATCTTGGGCAGAAATTCCCCTGTTGATGGCCGCCGATATCGAAGAAGGCGTGGGGCAACGCTTTGCGGGGGCGACTCATTTTCCGCCGCCGATGGCGTTATCGGCGATCGCTGATCAAGACTTAGCCCTGGCTTGTGAATATGCGCGACAAATGGGGGCAGTCACAGCCCAGGAAGCGATCGCCATTGGGCTGAACTGGGTGCTGGCACCAGTGGTGGACGTCAACAATAATGCCGACAATCCAGTAATTAATGTGCGGGCGTTTGGCTCAACGCCGGAGCGGGTGAGTCAGTTGAGTCAAGCTTTTATTGCTGGAGCGCAGCAATTTCCGGTATTGACGACAGCTAAGCACTTTCCGGGGCATGGCGACACAGCTGTTGACTC
>CAZFWL010000276.1:0-4998 GCA_964522775.1 uncultured Halomicronema sp. | reverse complement strand
TACACTCTGTCTCATACTTGCTCACTGGTAGGCAAAACCATTCGCGAGGGACAATTTCGCTCTCGGTATGATGCGGTGGTCTTGGCAGTAGCGCGGAATGGCGATCGCGTGCAAGGCAAAGTGGGCGATATCCGTTTACGACCGGGCGATACGCTTCTACTCGAGACGCATCCTCAATTTCTGGAACGGCAGCGCATTTCCAATGACTTTTATTTGGTCAGCGATTTGCCTGACTCGGAACCATTGCGCCACGAAAAAGCACCGATCGCGCTGCTGATTTTATTGCTGATGGTGTTCTTAGCGGGGGTCGGCTGGCTCAGCATGTTGAAAGCCGCCGTCTTGGCTGCCATGTTGATGCTGGTCACGGGGTGCTGCGCCCCGACACGAGCCTTACAAAGTATTGAATGGTCGGTGCTGCTGGTCATTGGGGCGGCTTTGGGCATCAGCGAGGCCATGCAAGTGACGGGAGCCGCTGAAGCGATCGCCACCAGCTTTTTAGGAATTGCGGGTAATCAGCCATGGGTCGCCCTCGCTGTGGTGTATGGCATCACCATGTTGCTGACCGAGATGATTACCAATAACGCTGCTGCCGCGCTCATGTTTCCCATTGCCCTATCCGTCGCGAATGGCTTAGGTGTTAGCTATATGCCTTTCGTCATTGCGATTATGCTGGCAGCTTCGGCCAGTTTTTCCACCCCCATCGGTTATCAAACTAATTTGATGGTCTACGGGCCAGGGGGATACAAATTCACTGACTTTATGCGAATCGGCATCCCTCTCAACCTCTTGTTCTGGGGGCTCACGGTCTGTCTCGCGCCGCGCATCTATCCTTTCTAAAAGGCTAGGGAAATGTTTGCGAGCGTCGGCGACCTGCCGGTTACACCTCGTCTTCTTCAGCCGCGACGCCCCACATCTCCAGCAACGCGTCAACGCGTTCGACTGACTCTACATCTTCTGCTGCTGAATAAAGACGGCGGGCTCGGTCGATGGAAGACAGCGCTTGTTTTTCTAACCCCTCGGCCCACAGTGCGAGCCCTAAGTTGTAATGCGCCCCTGGATTGTCGGGAAAGGCCCTGAGAACTTGGCGATAAGCCCGAATTGCCTGTAGGTAGACGCCCTCTCGTAAATGAAAAGCGCCCACTGCCGCCTGAGCGGGAATCAACTCAGGATCAGTCTCAGCGGCACGGCGGTAGTAGCTGTAGGCCGCCTCTTCATCTCCAATTTCCATCGAGAGCTCACCCAGTAGAAAATTGGCTTGGGCATTATTACGATTCAACCGCACGGCAGTTTCTAAACTTTCGACCGCCGCCAGCGAGTTACCTTGAGCGATTTGCGTTTCGGCCAAACCGACATGGGGCTCACTGCGGCTACCATCGGCCCGAACAGCCCGCTCAAATGCAGATTGGGCCGCCGCATAGTCGGCTTGGATGAGATAAAGCGTCCCCAAGGCTTCATAGGCATTAGCATTACCAGGAGACCGGCGCACCAGGCGTTCGTAAGTACTCAATGCCGCATCGTAATCCTCTAGGGTGATGTAGATATTGCCTAATCCCAAGTAGGCATCAGTTTCTGAAGGGGCCAACGTCGCAATCTCTTCATAGGTCGCGATCGCGTTCTCATAGTCGGCTAGCTGCACATAGGCAAAGGCCAGACCATAGCGAAATGGCATATTGTCGGGTTCGAGAGTGATCGCTTGCTGGTAGGGCGCGATGGCAGCACCGTACTCGCCCTGCTGCACATACAAATATCCGATGCCCGAATACAGACGCGCATTTCGCGGATCGAGCCGAGTCGCCTCGCGATACAGCGAGATCGCGGCATCATAATCCTCTGCCTCAACCTTGTCTTGCCCCTCAGTCAGCAAGTCATCTAGGGCTTCTTGTTCCGCGTCTGAAAGATTGGAGTTGCGGTTTTGCGCGAGTTCAAGGGAATGCGAGGACACAAGTATCGGCAGAGATGAAGCCGCCTCAAGTGCTGAGTTGGGTGGGGCAATCGTGGCGGCAGCACTGCTCGCCATTACCCCAAAAACTGCACTGGATAAGCACAGTGCAAACCATCGTAAAGTCACCATTAATTGGCCTCCATCATGCTCAGCTCGTTGCTTTTCACCGACTATTTAGTCGCGTATTACACCCAGCTCAAAAGTCCATCGTAAATTTTAGCTTAAAGCGATCGGCACCCTAGCCGTCCCAATGGGGAACAATCCCCAGGCTCCTGAACTAGGCTGCCCTCAAGCCGCCGCGCTGATGAGCGAGACTGATGCGGTTGAGTTGCTAGGTTTCCTGGTCGGAGTGCACTATTCCCGGCACCGACCTTACGCGGGATAAATCCGCAGGCGTCGATTCGGTTCATCGCCAAAACTGCAAGACTTTAAGCGATAGTGCTCAGCGAGTTCATGCTGCATTTTGCGAATGCGAGCCGATCGCGGCAGTAACTCCACTGGCTGACCTTTAGGAATCACAATTTGTTCCACGGCAAGGCGGGCTTCTTCCAGCGCTTCCAATTCGTCAGCGTCTTCATTCGGAGAAAACAGACTGAGGTTGGGCATGGCGCGTACGCCGCTATCATCCATATCCAACATGCGCTGCAATGTCCGCACAATTTGCGGCATGCTGTTGGACTTGACTGTGTGAATCGGCAATTCGCGCACTTTAGCGATATGCCTCAGTTTGGAATGGTGTTTGACGTGCGATCGCAAGGCCAGCACAGCATCCGCGCTATCTAGATCTTTGGTTAGCACCACGGGCAGCCGCAGCGTGGCAATCACTTGATCGAGGTGATGTTTGCTGATGCCGTAGGAATACACCCGTAGAATATCTTCGCCATTGGGGCCAACGGTGGGCTCAGGAGCAAGGGCGAGAGATTCACCTGCTGCCGCATAAACTATCTCATCTTCATTCAGTGAGCGATCCAGCATGGCCTCAAAGCTTTGCTGATCGGGACTCACGGGCAACCGCTCAACAGTGCCCCTTTGGGGTGGCACCATACGCCCCGAAGAGCGCCACCCGCCCGCTTGGACCTGGGCCTTGCCGGGCGATCGCCCTTTGAGCGGGGCGGTCTTGATTTTGGCTTCCTCAGAAGTTACAACGACTTCACCTTCAGCATTCACACTGCGGGTTTGGATCGCTGGTTGTCGGCCTCGCAACAGGGAATCGACCGTCGCCGACACATCTTCGTGAATGACCCAGCGCTGTCGCTCCAGCATTTCTACCGCAATGTCAAACGTGGGAGGGGCTTTGCGTTCGAGCACACTCTTTTGGCTGCCTCGACGTCGGGCTTCATCATCTCCAAGGGTGACGGATTGGATGCCTCCGACCAAGTCAGAGAGGGTCGGGTTTTTCATCAAGTTCTCGATCTGGTTACCGTGAGCCGTGCCCACGAGCTGCACCCCCCGTTCAGCAATAGTGCGAGCAGCGGTAGCCTCCAGTTCTGTCCCGATTTCATCGATCACAATAACTTCGGGCATGTGGTTTTCCACAGCTTCGATCATCACCTGATGTTGCAGTTCGGGCTTGGCCACCTGCATCCGGCGCGCGCGACCGATCGCGGGATGGGGAATGTCGCCATCCCCGGCAATTTCGTTAGAGGTGTCGATGATGACGACGCGGCGATCAAGGTCGTCGGCTAACACGCGGGCAATTTCCCGCAGGGCGGTGGTTTTGCCGACGCCGGGACGCCCTAGCATCAGAATCGATTGACCACGCTCAACTAAATCTTGAATCAAGCCAATGGTGCCAAAGACAGCTCGCCCCACTCGGCAAGTGAGACCAATAACGTCGCCGGAACGGTTGCGCATAGCACTGATGCGGTGCAAAGTCTTCTCAATGCCAGCGCGGTTGTCGCCGCCAAAATAGCCAACGCGGTCAACACAGTGTTGCAAATCGTCTTTGGAAACAACCTGCTCTGAGAGATACTCTGACCCAGACAAGAAGCGGGCTTCGGGCCGTCGCCCCAAATCTAGAATGACTTCAATCAGTTGATCCGCTTGTTTGTGACGCTGGATCTGCGCCGCGGTATCAGGCGGCAACACAGCTAGAAGGGCTTGTAGATCATCGTATACAGCAGACTGCGCCGTAGATTTACGGTCAGCAGGGGTAGGGGCAACTTGGGCAGAATCAACGGACTGGCCGTCGTTGTGAAGGACCATAGCCTAACAAAAACTCTACTCGGTTAAAGGGAAAGATAGTTGGGGCTCCGCAGGGGGTGCCATAACGGTTGCGTGCTCGCCCTCCCGTGGCGAAGGACATTCATTGGACGCACCAGAGATGCCTTTGATCGGAGCCACTAAGCTGGTAGCCAACTGCACGGCTTGCTGTAGCCATAACATCGAATCAGTCAGGGAATCTGAATCATCACAGAACGGCCTCTCATCACGATAAACAGCAGATGCAAACAAGGGTTCGGTCGACCATTCTTCCAGAATGGGACTCAACAATCGGCGGGCAAAACTGCCAAAGGCCACACCACCCAACCGGGGACGGGGGACAGGATGGGACAGTGATTCAAGCTCCGCACCTCTGGACGCGATCGTCGATGCGTCCTCAAGGGCCAGGGCATGGAATTTTTGGGCGGTATGGGCGTTGGTGCCTCCAGCTAGCTGCACATAGCCGGGGGGCCCAGATTGCAACATGCGGTGAGCATAGCGCAGCGTAGCGTGAGTTGTGCCGCGGCCAAGGTCACCGCTCATTGGCCGTCCATCAGTTTGCCAAATGAGAGGGACATTCAGCGGCTGCATGCCCTCGTACAGTTGCCAAAGATAATCGACGACACCCTCTTGCTCGGGGCAACTAATCGAGATGACCGATAAATGGTGCCGATAGGGCTGCAGTACCGCCCACAAAGCCATGAATTGTTCGTAACGTCCGACCTGGGTATGGATTTCGATAGCGTCTACTTGCTCCAGTAATGATGCAGCGATCGCATCCAAAGCCGTTGCCCGAGTTACCGTTTCAATCTGTTGGATAGGACATACGGGCAAACAACGACCGCAGCCATAGC
>CAZFWL010000275.1:0-5000 GCA_964522775.1 uncultured Halomicronema sp. | reverse complement strand
GATCATTTCTCATTTTGAGGAAAAGCTGACGTGATTGCGGCCACTCTCAGATAGTCGCAACCATCACACCACCGAACCCAGGAGCCACAAAGGACGAATGGCGATCGCAGGATAAGAGCCATCACTCAGCGAGCGAAAACAATTTCACTTGCTGAGTGGTTACGAAGGGCATACAGAGGCTGATCAGCCTATCTGTTCTTAGGAGCAGAGCCCCAACAGGCGACTACAGTAAGCCCCGGTAGCGAATGAAGACCAAAATGGCCGCCCATGCGCCCAGTGCCACTTTCAGCGCCACCAGAATGTTGAGCAGAGGAATCCAGCCGCCGCTCAGCAGCGAGCCGAGTTCACCTTGTGGCAGCTCAATACCGATGAGGGATAGCGCGGCGATCACGATAAAGATCAACACCGATACTTTTTCCAGGGTGGCGGCTTTCCAACGCTTGTAGATTGATTCCATCAGACTGGAAGAGGAGGTGATGGCGACCAGTCCGATCGCTGTCCCCCCGGCAACGCCAGCAGCAAACCCACCGCCCGGACTCAGGTGGCCGCGAATCGCCAGTTCAATGCTGACCAGAGCCGCGATTGTCGCTCCGAGCCTGGCTAACACGATGGAAGGATCGTCGGTGAACTGATAGACATTGCAAGAGGGTTGTTCATCGGCCAACAAAAATCGCACGCCCATAATCGAGATGCTGAATACAACCACCTCAAAAATCGTGTCGTACAGGCGATTGCGGAAGAGAATACCCGACACCGCATTAACAACGCCACTGTCTTCGACCACCAATTCGACGATCGACAATTCCGTCGTTTCCACAGCGGGGCTCGGAAACACCAGCATTTTGAGATAAAGGGCGATCGCAGCAGCAATATAAATCCACTTCATGATTAACCCTCCAAAGCATTCTGTAATTGACTGTCAGGGGGTTGCTGCTCGGCCGACAACTGTAGCGCCCGCGAAAAGTTCACCGCTGCCAGATCCGCTGGCAGTGCAGCATCTAAAATTTCATGCAGTCGGGATAAGCGCACGTTCAACACGTAAGGGGCCGTGGCATCATCGCTGGCTGAGTGAGACCGGAGCCGATGCATCGGGACGCATACCGCATGGATTTCCTTATTCTCCAAGGCAAACTGCAAGGCCTGGAGGCTGGCGTAGGGCAACACCTCTAAGTTCAAATGATGCTTTTTCAAGGCCTGGCGCAGGGCCGGAAAGAGGCGCTGGCTCATTGCAGACGGCACCGCGTCGTCAATGTCAGCTTCCTGAACATCGGTGTCGGGGGGAGCTAACGTGCCCAACCGCAGACTCATCGAAGACCGGACCGCGATCGCGTATAGCGTAATCGACAGCATGGTGCCCACCAGCGCTTCGGTCAAGGCGACATCTGCTGCCCCAAATAGGGCATACACCAAAGCCGCCACCGCACCGAGAATGCCTCGGATAATCAGGGCGTGATAGGGGTTAACTTGGGTGACCAACATGCAGGCCGTCAGCGGCAACAATGCCGAGATCGCCAACATGTCTAAATTCTCAAGCATCTTCCCCTCCAGTACTCGAACAGTAAGCCAGCACGTAACCCAGCACGGTGTTCCAAATTGCTAGGCAAATCAGGGCTAAAATCAGCAGCGGCCATTCGCTCGGAATTTTGAGCAAGAGGCCCAGGATGATGCTCATCGACCCCAAGGTGTCAGCCACCGATAAGCTATGGAGCTTGAACAAGACGGAGCGATCGCCCAAGAGGGGAAACGTGCCCCAAAACCAGAATATAATGCCCAGCACTACCAGGCCATAACTGAGGATGTCGATCATGCTTCGTTCAACCTCCGAATAATGTGAGCTAGCAGCATGAGGGACGCATTGCCCACACTCAAAATCAGCACGCCAACCAAGCCGATCATCCAGTCATCCCGCAGCACCGACACCACCACAATCATGATGGAAGTTTTGGTCGCGATGCTGGCAAAGGCCAACATCTTTTGCCAGATATCCTCGTCCTGCCACGCCTCGTAAATCGGAATCAGCAAGGCCAGGATCATGGCGATAAAAATGCCTTCCATACTACTCACCTCCCTTGCTGAGTTTGCGTCGGCGCACACGATGCACTTCGTACCAGCCGTCTTCGTGATATTTCAACACGATGGTTTTGGGCGTAAACGTGATCAAAAAGATGTCTAGAAAAATCAAACCTGGGGTCCGATTCGGCTTCACCCGCTCCATCACCGTATCTTCAGCACTATGGGGTCGAAAGATAATTTCCACTGCCTCAACGTAGGCGATGGGAATAGCGACCATGATTTCTCGCAGCACATGCAACCAATCGCGCAGGACAGCAGTCAGGGTGCGATTCCGGGGCAAAATCAGCGCAATACACACGCCGATGACAATATTCGCAGGGCTAAAATCAGCGGTGAGCAAAAACCGCCTGTTCACCAGATGGTCAGCCGCAGTATCAGGTCTAGGTATCCGATCATGCCAGCACCATCCCAAACAAGAACATCAACATCAGGCTCATGACGCCAATCAAGTGGTCGAACTGCTCGACCACTCGCGGCAGCTTAATGGATAAGCGTCGGAAGATGACCCAATAGGCCAGCCAGCCCAGGAAGATCGTGACCAGGGGCTTGACGATATTGCCTAAGGTGTAGGCTTCGTAGTAAACGACGTTAGCAAACACTAACCCGCCTAACAGCAGCACCATTGCGCCCCAAAAACCGGGCTTGACTTTACTTTCCACGTCCTTGCTATGGGGCAGAAAAATGAATTTAGCAAAGGAAATGGCGGTACCCAAAGCAGCCACATTCATGCCGATGACCTGCCAGGGCAACAGATTTTTCATCGTTAGGACTTTTGCCCCAAAGCCGGACAACAGCGGAAAGCCAGAGATCGAAAAGCTCGCGATCGCCAGCGCAATCCAGATTGAGCGAGGCATCGGCGTATAGCGCAACTCTTTCAGATTACGACTGGGCAAATTACCTGCAATCAGGAATAAAGACGACTTAACTAAACCGTGGGTTAGGGCATAAAAGCCGCCGACTTCCGGTGCCGCCAGCACAAACCCTAACTGCGACACAGTATGGAACGCCAACATCCGCTTGGTGTCTTTTTCAAACACGGCATAACCCACTCCCAACAACGCCGTGCCTACCCCAAAGAACCGCACAATCGGGTCAATGTCTTCAAACATGAGGGCGAAGCGAGCTAGCGGATAAATCCCTGACTTCACGACCACCCCAGACAACATGGCCGAAACCGGGGTCTCTGACTCGGAGTGGGTAAGGGGCAGCCATAAACCTGATACAAAGATGCCGCCTTTGGTGAGTAAGCCGACGAAAATGAGGGCGATCGCATCCATCGGCGCATTGGCCAGAGCCGTGAACTCAAAGGATTGAGTTTGCTGATACACCAGAGCCGTCCCCAGCAGGAAAAACAGCATCGCTGTATTGCTGACAAAGAGATATCGCAGGGCCACCCAAATCGAGCGATCGCTGCGGGTATAGGCAATTAGCAAAAACGCCGCTACCCCGATCACTTCTAAGGCCACAAACAGGCTCATTAGGTCAGCGCAAACGAACACAGCATTCACGCTGCCGTGCAGAATCACGGTCTGCGTGTAGAAAAACTTCGATTTGTCTTGATACCAGCAGTACATTACGACCGCTGCCGTCACCAGGGCATTGGTCAAGATAAAGAAGCCGCTGAGGTCATCAATCATCAACACGACGCCGAAGTTGTCCAGCAGTCGTAAGACCGTGGGGGCATCGGCAAACAGGCAAATCAAACTGTACGCGAGGGATGATAAAGCGACTCCCAAGGTAAGGACGCGGCCGGATTTCGGGAACAGATAGCTACTAAACCCAAGAAACAGCGGCAGCGTCAGCCAGAGAACAGTCCAAGTATTCATGCTCATGGTGTATGGCTCCGCTCGATGTCTTGAGTATCCAGCGTGGGATTATCGCGCGACAGTTTCATGATCCCCACCAGCATCAACGCCTGAATCGAAAATCCAATGACGATCGCGGTCAAAATTACCGCTTGTGGCACCGGGTCGGCATAGTTCACATCGCGCCCTTCAGCCAAAATGGGAGTAAACAGACCGGGGCGAGCTGCCACCAACACATAGAAGGCAATCACCCCGGTACTCATGACATCCATTGCCAGGGTTTTCATCATTAAGTTACGCTTCAAAATAATGGCGATAAACCCGATCAAAACCGTCGCAAAAATGCAGGCTTCCAACATCGATTTAGGCAACGATGTTGATGCATCAGCCAGTGCCAGCGTCGGTGTCAAGCCGCTGAGCCAAGACAGTTCAGTATTCATGAACAACGGAATTACCCCAAAAGCGTTCATAGATTAAATGCTATCAAAAATAAAATCCCATTAACTAAAGTCTATCCTTAATGTTGTCCAGATGTAAGTCTTTCCGTTGTGAAATTTTGTTGATTGGGGCGACAAGGATGTCTTATCAATGGTGAGCAACTCTCCACTCAGCGATCTCCATGGCCGTAATCCGATGCCGCTGAGAGTATTAGCCTATGTCGCTTTTTCAGACTCTTTGTTGGCCAGAGGTCCCGTTACGGTAGCTTCAGATTTTGAGTAGGAGGCAGGCGAGTTGTGTCTATCCCTCCGAAAATAGGGGCGCTGCTTACCCTCTTGTTGGTTGGCTTTTTGGTCGGTAACGTCCTTTTGCTCTGGCCATGGCCCACCACAGCGCAAGTGGAGTTCTTCACTGGCACGCCAGAGTTCTTGGTTTGGCTCTCGCTAGTGAGTGTCCTTTTTGCTGTGCTGCCCTTGTGTGCGTTCTATGGCTTGTCCATAGCGATGAGATTGCAACGAACAGTGGGGCCGTTTTCCCGACGATCACTTTTCGCACTATTCATCCTATTGCTGCTGTTCCTCCTTCCCTTTGGAACCCTGGCCCATTTCCCTGATATCTTTCCCCTGGTGGATTTGCCCTCATTCGAATTGCGAGTCAACCTTGTCACGCTGTTTTGTGGAATTT
>CAZFWL010000274.1:0-5001 GCA_964522775.1 uncultured Halomicronema sp. | reverse complement strand
AAAACGGGCGAGGAGGGATTCGAACCCCCGACACCGTGGTCCGTAGCCACGTGCTCTAGTCCACTGAGCTACACGCCCTTACAGGAGTTAAATAGTAACACAGTCTCTGACGCAAAAATAGTGATTTTCTATGACGCAGACAGAAAATATCTCAAACCCCTTGACTCACCTGAATGCACAGGGCGAAGCCTACATGGTGGATGTGTCCCAAAAGGGTGCCACCGTGCGCGAGGCGATCGCGGAAGGCCGCATCACCATGTCGCTATCGACACTGGAACAGATTGAGCAGGGCAACAGCCCCAAGGGTGATGTATTAGGAACGGCACGCCTCGCTGGCATTATGGCAGCTAAGCAAACAGCCAATTTAATTCCCCTTTGCCACCCGTTGCCGCTGAGTAAGGTGCAAGTAACGATCGAAGCTGAGCGATCGCTGCCGGGCTACCGTGTTCAGGCCGTAGTCAGAACCAAGGCAGAAACAGGGGTCGAGATGGAAGCGTTAACGGCCGTCTCGGTGGCGGCCCTCACCCTATATGACATGGCCAAGGCTCTGGAAAAGTCGATGACGATTGAAGCGGTGCGACTTTTGCAAAAAACTGGCGGGAAATCGGGAGACTATCAGGCAGCCCTCTAGAATGAAAAGGTACGTGTTTGGATAAGTGACCCATGCCGCCTCGTTGGCCTCGAAAACCTGACCGCCGTGACCCTGCGTTTCGCAAACTGGATGACCGCATGACCTTTGCTGTGCATGTGGCAGCGTTCACTGCCGTCAACTCGGGACTCTGGTTTGCCCATCAAATTAACGATGCCTGGGTGCCCTGGGTCGCCAAAGTAACCCCGGTCTGGTTTGTCGGTCTCGCGATTCACGCCATCTACATTTTCGCGATCGCTGACTATTCGGATGACTACATCATTGAGCCAGAGGATGCCCCAGAAGGGGGAGGCTAGGGGAGCTCTTTACCCCTAGGCTGACAAATGTGCTGTACGTGCTTTAGGAAATGCTCCCATGTATGACTCCCCCCCTGCCGAAACCCTAGAAAAGTTGGCCGCCAACGTTGGCGAAGCGGTTTATATCGATGTAGCAAAGTGGCATTTGTACCTCAATGATGCCAAGCTGCATACGCTGGTTGCCCAGCGGTTGTACCCGCTGCTAGTGGAAGATCGCCTGGGTGAAAGCGACGTTACCGCAGTGTTGCGCGACATCACGGTACCAGTAGGGGGGGGGCGTCAGCAAATCTCGTTGATGAACTTGATTCCGGCCGGATGCATGGGCGATTTACTCCGCGCCTTAGAAGATTTTCAAGACCAAATTTAGCCCGTTACTCGTTTCGTTAACTCACGGCAAAATCGTTCAATTTGGCGTGGCTTAAACCTCTTACTGGGGCTGCTGCCACCAGTGATGCAGCGTGTCAAACAGCTCGCGATCGCTCATGCCGATGGGTACGCCTGGCTCTGTCCTGACAATGTCGCCTTTCAGGGTTAGCCAATGCTGCTTGCCTGCGTCAGACACGTAGCAAATGCGAGTGCGATAGACCCAGTGAGTGCGCTTGGCCCCTTCTTCCCGCATTTCTTGCCAGGCGATGTGAGCGATCGCTGCTCGCGGTAGCCAAAGGCAATTGTGACGCCAGCCAAAATTATTCACCAGTCGCCCGGTCATAGCATGGGACAACAGCACTAATCCGTAACCGCAGTCTCCCTTTTTTCGCAGGCGAGAGATTTGCCAGGTGCGATAAAAAGACTGAGCCACATCCCAGGCTTGCCAGGTGCAATAGCCGATCAGCACAACTATCAATACCAGCAGCAACACGGTAAACGCGACCTGCAGCGGCGTTTGGGCAACGGCTTGCACTTTGAAGAAAAACTCCAGATAGCTACCCGGTTCACGCACGGCTTGAATAATCAGCCACGGCCCCAACGTCAAAATGGGGGCGGCATACATCAGCATGAATGGGAGTAAGACGATTTGCAGGAACCAGTCCGTATGGGCAGGCAGAAATTGCCCCGGAAGATGTTGGGCACTACCGAGGCGAAAAGCCGTTTTGTATGGATCGGGCAAGGCCTCGAAGGAGCAGAGCCCTGGTGATGGAAAAGTGTTACCCATGGATGCGTTTGGGTTTAGATTGTCGCGATCGCTGTGGAATCGCTGACGATAAATTTTGATCGGTTGGTTTACAAAGAAGAAGGGAGGCTAGAAAGCCGCAAAATGCCGTTGGGCTCCTAGCCGATTCATCAAGTGCAATATATCAAGCCCCAGACTCATCAGCGCTAGCAACGAATAGAGCGCAGGAGCTATTCCTATTCCTTTTCAGCCGCAGTGGCCGGAAGCTTAATTGTCGTCGTGGAGGGCTCACCGTTGCGACCTTTAAACAGATAAGTATGCATTCTGCCGCGACCTTTGATGTCGATGCAGCCGCGATCGTCAAACTGATATTGGTCTTGAACGTGGCGATAGGTACTCTCGCTGATTTGAATGCGATCGACAATGCCGTGGGATTCCATGCGGCTAGCGATATTGACGGCGTCGCCCCATAGGTCATAGCTGAATTTTTTGATGCCGATAACCCCAGCAATCACTGGCCCAGTATTGATGCCAATGCGTAATCGGAAGGGCGTGCCATCGTTACGTTTGAATGTCTGAATCGCATCCAGCATTTGAATCGCCATTTCGAGGGTGGCGTGAGCATGGTCAGGGCGAGGTTCGGGCAAACCGCCCACCAGCATGTAGGCATCACCAATCGTTTTGATTTTTTCTAACCCCAGGCCATCGGCAATGCAGTCAAAGGTGGAAAAGATCTCGTTCAGGACGTCAACCAGTTCCCCTGGTGCCACTTGGGCCGATAGGCCCGTAAAGTCGACGATGTCGGCGAATAAAATGGTGGCCTCATCAAAACGAGAGGCGATCGCCCCCACTTCTTGCTTAAGCTGTTCGGCGATGCTGTCGGGCAAGATATTGAGTAGCAGCTTTTCGGATTTAGCCTGTTCTTCTTTTAGAGCCAGTTCGGCTTGTTTGCGATCGCTAATCTCTTGATGCACGCGATCAAACATCTGACAGAAAGCCCGCGAAACCTCGCCCAACTCATCCTGACGACCAATAGACTGGGTCTGGAACGCGGGGGGCTGATCTTGGCTAACCGCTTCCCCAGCCTGCTTCAAATCATCTCGTAAGTGCAGAATCGGAATGATTAGAATCCGCTCTAGTACCAGAATTGTGACCAGGGTAACGAAGGCCGAGATGATAAGCACCAGTCCAGCGATCGCCAAGGCGTACTGCCACATTTCACCAATGACGTCGCTGGCATCATGGCGAACGACCAAAATGTATTCCCCCGAAAGGCGATCGCTAGGCCAAGCGACGTCGTACCGCTGACGACCTTCGGTTAATTGTTTGACCGCCTGGCCATCGGGAACCTCGGCACAGTCAATGCTGGGAGGTTCGCCAAAGGTTTCGATGATATTGCCATCGGCGGCACATAAGTTGGCCCCGAGGATGACTGATCCCGGTTTGAGATTTTGCTGGATCAATTGCAATACGGTTTCCAGGTCCGCATTCACCATGGCGGTGGCTTTCGCCGTGAACAGCACCTCGGTGGAAACATCTTGGAGGTCGTCCAGCTTTTCACGGTAACGCCGGATGAAGGAAGGAATAAAAATCACCACCTCAATCACGACGATACTGAGAAACACTGAACTCACAATGCGACGGGAGAGGCGCGATCGCAGCAGGCCGACGGAAGATTGCAAAATGCTGGCCATGGCGTAACAGGAATGACGAGGAACTCTATATCAATACTACTGACTGTGCTTTGAGCCTCCGGGGAGGTCAGCCGTAAACTACTTAAGAATTCCCTGAGAATGCTCACATTGATCTGAATGCTTGGGTTGGGCCGGGTCTCCTCCTAGTAGAGATTTCTGTTCCCAAGAGTGCTGAAAGAACCCATGGACAACAGACAATCGCCGAGGCTGGCCAAAAGCTAAAGTCTGAGAGCTTAGTTGAAGGCTCAGAAGCGATGCTCTCGTATCACCGGTCACGAGTTGAACCGGGTTGCAAAATCTTGGAGGCAACAACTGAGCGGCTTCAACAACCAGTCAGCAAACTTTGCTCCATAACGTCTTCGATCCACCAGGTCTTTCTGAGGCCAATGATCAGTCACTAGAATCAGAAGGTTGTTATCTTCCAACCAATGAGATTTGTAGAGGCCAACCATGCTTCACCGTCTCGCTAAAACTCATTGATTACCGAAAACAGTATTCCTATGGAATTTTTCTTCGTATTGTTGATTGGCTTGCTAATGTTTTTGCTCGGCCAAAGCGTTCAGGCTTTTTCCATCTCGGCCCTAGTGGGTCTACTTTCTAAGCGATTCAGTTTAAAGCAGCGCCTACGCCAAGAGGCTAGGTTGTCAGGTGGATTCATGGTGCTGAGTATTACTCTGTTTTTTCTCTTGGTGAACTCACTGTTTCAAGTTGGACTCTGGGCAGTGACTTTCGTCTTGGCAGGGCAGTTTGAGACTTATTCCGATGCCTTTTATCACTCTGCGGTCAACTTTGCCACGTTGGGCTACGGCGATATTGTGATGGCAAGTCCCTGGCGCTTGCTAGGGGCCCTAGAGGCCATCAGCGGCATCTTAATGTTGGGGTTATCAACAGCAACGCTATCGTTTGTGTTTGGACAACTGATGCGGCTGCGTTATGCCGATCTCAAAGCACAGATACATCAGTAAGCTAGATCAAGACGGGTGGCGGTTTAGGCGTTTTTCCAGGGTAGTTGATGTGCCATTAGTTACAGCTGCTGAAAGGACGCAAGGGCACTTTAGGGGGTAGGAACTTATGGAGACTCCAAGTTTGGAGTTGTCATTGAGTCCAGACTTGGGTTGCTGAGACGATCGCTGCTGCGAGAAAATGGCTGACATCAGTTGGATGGTTTGTGAGGGGTAGCTGTATGGGCAGATGGATGCCGACAACTGCAATGGTGGGATGCTGCGCAGGTATCGCGATCACGCTATTCCC
>CAZFWL010000273.1:0-5004 GCA_964522775.1 uncultured Halomicronema sp. | reverse complement strand
TGATCAAAACACCGGTGATGAGCGCGATCGCACCTGACAGCATGAGTACGACTGGATTCGCGATGCGGCGTAACCGCTCCCAATCGGCCTGGCGCTGCAAAATCCAGCGACCGCCATAAAAGAGCACACAGAAAATAACTAGGCCAATCACCAGCGACCAGCTCACACTACGAATAAACTGCCGCAAAATTAGGCTCACGCCCCAGGTCGCCAGCAGCGTTTCCAGCGGTCGCCCGTATAGATGGCGAATCACCCCTCGCTCAAGCAAGAGACCGACTGCCGCCGCCACCAAAAAGGCCAGCGGTAGCGCCACCAAAAAATAAATTTCTAGCGCTCCGCCCCCGATCGCCGCTGCGCCATTTTGGACAACGTAAGTGGTGTAAGCGCCGAGCATCATCAATTCGCCGTGAGCCAGATTAATGACGCCCATCAAACCGAATACGATCGCCAGCCCTAACGCCACAATGAGGAGCACTGCCCCGATGCTAATGCCGTTAAATAACCCGCCAATCAGTCCCTCAATCACCTTGTTACCTTCTGCTTAATGACTTATTCAGCGCCGCCCGCACAAAGGCAGTGTTAGCTTTTGGCAAACTAACTTCAATGCACGGGTAATAAACTGCCAACGCAACTCATCCGCTTAACTTGTTGAATCGAGCGCCCTAGGGACGCTAGAGACGCTCAGGATGCGGAACCTCAGCGCTGGTGACTAGCAACTGAAAAAAGGCTTTGTTAGCTATACCGCTGTCTCAGTCTTAGGAACTGTTACTTTGACTACCAACAAAAAAAGGAGAGCAATTTTCGCCACCTACGGCAAAGTCTTGCTCTCCTTCACTTCAGGTTGCATACCTACTCAAAGCTGCAAGTTATGCACCTTCAACTTCGTACTTGCCACCCTTTTCAGGATCAGACCAGTCACAAGCAAAGCCGATGGTCTCAGGCACGTACTGGTTCCAGGGCACCGGATCAATGGGGCCATCAGTCGAAGATACGATGTCGAACAGGCCATCCTCACGAACCTGACCAATCCGCACCGTCTTCGAGATGTGGTGATTGGGGTTCATGGTGACGGGGCCTTCAGGCGCCGCAAATTCTTGACCGTAGGCTGCTTCGCGAACTGCAGGAATATCAGTTGTCCCCGCTGCCTCGACTGCCTGCTTCCACAGGTAAACCATGATGTAAGCCGCTTCCATGGGGTCGTTGGTTACGCGATCTTCACCATATTCCGCCTTGAAGTCAGCCACCCACTTTTCGTTTTCAGGCGATTCCACAGTCTGGAAGTAGTTCCAAGCGGCGTAGTGACCTACCAAGAATTCAGGACCAATCTGGCGAACTTCTTCTTCCGCCACACTGACAGACATCACAGGATACATATCCGGTGTCATGCCAGCACCCTGCAACTGCTTAAAGAAGGCAACGTTGCTGTCACCGTTCAAGCTGTTGAAGATCACGCCACCTTCGGGCATGGCTGCTTTGATCTTGGTAATGATCGGGGTAACTTCGGTGTTGCCCAGAGGCAAGTAGTCTTCACCAAGCGTGTTGCCGCCCTTTGCTGCCAACTGCTCTTTGATAATGGTGTTAGCAGTTCTCGGGAAGACGTAGTCAGAACCGACCAAGAAGAAATCAGTGCCAGAGTTCTCTAGCAGCCAATCTACCGCAGGCTCAATCTGCTGGTTGGGTGCAGCGCCAGTGTAGAAAATATTTTGAGAGCACTCTTGTCCCTCGTACTGCACGGGATACCAGAGCTGATGCTGCTTCGATTCGAACACTGGTAGAACTGCTTTTCGGCTAGCGGAAGTCCAGCAGCCAAAGACCGTTACCACTTGGTCTTGGTCAATAAGCTTCTCAGCTTTCTCAGCGAAGGTTGGCCAGTCAGACGCGCCGTCTTCCTCGACGTATTCGATTTGCTTACCGAGTACACCACCGGCAGCGTTGATTTCTTTGATGGCTAGCTTTTCAGCATCTACGACAGTAGTCTCACTAATCGCCATCGTGCCGCTTAAGGAGTGCAAAATGCCAACTTTGATGGTTTCACCGTCACCACCGGTAGCCGCAGCTTCGTCACCACCTTCAGCAGGTGCTTCCTCAGTTGTGGTGTCAGAGGGGGTTCCGCAAGCCTTGAGCAGCATTGCCGTGCCCATGGTGGCAGAACCGTATATTAAAAATTTTCGTCTTCCAAATCGATTTGTCATTCGTGCCGTCGCTCCTGACTCAAAAAGTTGCCTAACCGTAGCAAAGTCACTGTGAGCTCATTCCACGAAAGTTTTCTATCTGTCATCGCCTTTTAGGGTCTACCCGGCGGCAGATGCTAAACAGTCGCGCTTCACCACAGTAATTGCATCGTGATACTAAAGTCAGGGAAACTACTTAAATGTAGCCTGCGATACAAAACGCAGTCTTTTGTCCATGATTAAGAAGAATTTAAGGTCACCGTTGTTACGCCTACGGCTGGCGATCGCTCAATGGTGATGAGAATGGCTGTGATTATGGACGTGGGCAAATTCTTTGGCGGCGCTGGCGACCGCTGGGCTGGGGCCAAGCTTTTCTTGATGACGAATGAGGTCAATAACGGTGTTGAGCCCTTCGCGGGTTTTTAGATTGGCGAAAATGAACGGGCGATCTCCGCGCATCTTTTGGGCATCGCGCCGCATGACTTCCAGATCGGCACCGACATAGGGAGCAAGGTCGATTTTGTTGATGATGAGCACGTCGGATTTCATGATCCCCGGGCCGCCCTTGCGCGGAATTTTATCTCCGGCAGATACATCAATGACGTAGAGAGTCATTTCCACCAGTTCCGGGCTGAAGGTGGCGGCGAGGTTGTCCCCCCCACTTTCGACAAACACAATGTCGGGAGCAAACTGCTCGACTAAGCGATCGATCGCTTCTAAATTGATCGAAGCGTCATCACGAATGGCTGAATGCGGACAGCCGCCCGTCTCGACGCCGATGATGCGATCTCGTTCCAGCGCCTCGCTGCGCACCAAAAACTGAGCGTCTTCTTGGGTATAAATATCGTTGGTCACCACCGCGAGATTAAAGTCGTCGCGCATAGCTTTGCAGAGCGCATCGATCAGCGCGGTTTTGCCAGAGCCGACGGGGCCAGCCACCCCAACCCGAAACGGTTTTGTCACGAAGCTATCCTCAATTCTGAAAAAGCAAACAGGGGGTTAGTGAGGAATTATAGCGAGTGCGACCCGTCCCCATCGTCGGGGCAACGCATTTTCGTAATATGGTGACTCGATTCAATGCTGGGACACCGTGAATGTCATCTAGGGGCAAGCTTGATCCCCACGTTGCCACTCTCTTAATGTATATGGTTAGCAAGGCTGGAGATCCCCTGCTGCCGCCGCCCCCTTATTAAAGGGGCTCTGAATATCGCGCCTCAAAGTCCCCCTTTTGAAGGGGGATTTAGGGGGATCAGCAACATGAAACGAAACAGGTACTCCCTTATCAAGAGTGCTCTAAAGATTCTGGCTCGAAGTTCCCCTTGTTTTAGCGAAGCTATGCCCAGACGGACTTAGGGGGATTTAATGGGCAAGCATCTAACTGCGAAACAGTCGGCTGTACAAGCCTTCATGTTGCATGCTGGCGAGAGAAACGCCCCAATTGCAAGCCATCAGATCAGCCTCGGTCATGGCAGCGATTTCTGCATGGGCAGCCCGAATCGGTTCATTAAGCTGCTGAAGCAGGCGTTGGCCTTCGGTTTGTCCCAGTGGCACGGCGCGGACGGCAGCGCTAACTAGGTTCGCAGCCCAACTGTGGAGAAACGCTATCGCGACTTCCTCAAGTGGAATCTGCCAAGCCTGAGCGACCAGACTGTACGCGATCGCAAAATTGCACTCTCCCTGACGTGCGAGGTCAGGCAACTGCTGCATCAATTCCGGTTCCAAGTCGGCAAACAAGCGCAGCAGCGATCGCCCCATCTGCCAGCTTTGCGATCGCATTTCTGCCGTTTCGCGCAGGGCAGACAGCCACTGATTCCAACGGGTCAGTGCTTCAAAATCCGATTGATTAGCAGCGATAAAACTCCAACGAAGAATGGCGGTTTCTAACCGGATACTGCCACTGCCAAGTTCTTGAGAAAGCCAATGTAAAAGATCGGCACCCGTGGCAATTTTGCCCTGAGTGGCCAGCGTTTCAATGCCTTCGGAATAGCTGTAAGCCCCAATGGGTAATGCCGGACTCGACAACTGCAAAAGTGTCAGCAGCTTGCTATCCGTCAACTGAGAGTTCATGCTATCGCCCGCATATGCTCAACGCCTCCAGAGTTTAGCGCCGATTGGCTGCGGCGAGAGGCTGGAAATGAGATCGCAGGATGTTCAGCTCACTTTAAATTCGGCGAGTCAGGTTTGGGCCGTGGGTATCAGTGCCACAGGTTTTGAGCAAATCAAGGTCGTCTGCGAGTTGCTGCATCGAGGGAGTCTTTTTGGGGCAAGGCCGCCACGCCTTGGGATTGTCGTAGGCGTAGTAGACCTCGATGCCATCAATGCCGCGATCCGCTGCCGCCCTGACCAACTCTTCTGGTGGCCGACGATACCGACAGGGATGGGCCAGCACCGCAATGCCCCCCGCCGCCTGAATCGATGCAATCACCTGCTCGGCTTTCTGGTCA
The DNA here is from genome assembly GCA_964522775.1 of uncultured Halomicronema sp. Taxonomy (GTDB): domain Bacteria; phylum Cyanobacteriota; class Cyanobacteriia; order Phormidesmidales; family Phormidesmidaceae; genus Halomicronema. Next base: position 389 of record CAZFWL010000273.1, on the reverse strand, counting down.
TGCCCTCGGGGCGAAGCATGGTTGAGGTAAGGCTGCATGGCCGCGTGCCCTGGCTTAAAGGCATAGCCCAAAATATGTACTTCAACCTCGACTAATCGAGAAGTAATTTCAACCCCAGTCCACAATCGCGGTAACCGTCGGGCTCCTTTTTGCTGGCCCCGCCGCTGGATAGGAGCTGGATTTTTCCACTGCCAGTCTTCTAAATATTGCTTGGCTTTGCGGAAACCGCTGACAGTGTGATGGTCGGTAATAGCAAAGCCTTGAAGTCCGATCTCAATTGCTTGCTCCACTAAACCAGATGGTGTTAATTTACCATCAGAAGCTTGAGTGTGCATGTGAAAATTAAAGGAATAGGGACAACTAATATAGCTAATAGTTTCCCAGACACT
>CAZFWL010000272.1:0-5008 GCA_964522775.1 uncultured Halomicronema sp. | reverse complement strand
AGATAGCGCATCAATCCCACGATAGCGAGCCAACTCCCACATAAAAATCCGGCCAACCCCAATGACCAAGCCGCGATGCGCCAGAGCCAAATAAAAGAAGGAAGATCCCAAACCGTGTTCTCCGGTTTACAGACAACTTAGGAGTCTAGGATACTACCTGCGCTCGCCGCGCCATCGAGACAGGCTCCTTCCCAAGCGACGCCTTCCCCTTCAACGCAAAGTAAATTGGCCTCGGCAAAGTTAGCCCCGCGGACGATCGCTCCGGCTAAAATTGCCTCCTCAAGATTCGCTTCAGCTAAGTTCGCCCCAGCTAAGTTGGCATTGCTGAAATCGGCCTGCTCTAATTGCGCCCCCCGAAAATCAACGCCGCGCAAATCAGCCCCTCGAAAATCAGTGCCCGCTAGCTTTGCTTGACTGAGGTTAGCCCCCGCCATAAATGCACCCGCAAAACTCGTGCTTTGAAACCGCGCTTCAATGAAAATGCAGCCCTGCAGTTCTGCATTGCGGAAATCAGCGCCACTAAGATTAGCGCCCCCTAAATTGGCCCCTCGCAAGTTACTGCGCAGATTACTGCGGCTCAGATCGGCTCCAGCTAGATTGGCTCCAGCCAGGTCAGCTCTCGCCAGGTTCACCCCCGCCAAAGTCGCCCCGGATAAATCTTGACCGGCGAGGCTGGCGTCACTGAGATCTTGATGCTGACCGGCACGCACCGCATCAAGATCTAGGGGTGAAGGCAATGAAGTCGTGGACGAAGTCATATCGGAGCAGCACTCAGGGTTAATTAACAGGAGATAACGATTCTTCCAACCACACTTTAGGAAGTTGGCTGGGACGCTCGGGCAGTTGCATCATGCCGATTTCAGTCAGCCGTACAATAGTCGATAGATGTTCTAGCAATGTCGGATCAAATCGGGTTCCGCTATGTTGAAGGCATTTTTCTAACGCATCACTAAGCGACAAGGCTTCGCGATCGCCCCGCGATTGCGTGAGTTCCTGAAAATGAGCCACCAATCGCAGAATGCGGGACTCTAGCGGAATATCCTCGTTACGTAAACCATCGGGACGACCGCTACCATCCCAATTTTCGAGTTGATGGCTAACGATCAACCGCACAGGTTCCAACTCAGCCATCGACCCGAGCAACTGTGCCCCCAAATAGGCGCGGTTGTTCCAAGTCACCAGTTCCGACTCACGTAGCTGACTCGCAGGCTGTTTAAAGACTTCCATTGGGGCTTCAGCCAATCCAATGCGGAATAGCAACCCAGCTAGGCGCAGTCGGCGCAAGCGAATCGTTGGCAAATCTAAAATTTGCCCGAGGGTTTCCGCCAGTGCCGCTACTTGCAAAGAAGCAAGCGGATTATCTTGATCGCGCTCATCTACCCGCTGGGCCATTCGTAGAAAAGCTTGGAGCTTATTGGCCGTCATGTTGCGATTAACCCGCAACGCATGGCCTTCCAGTTCCCAGAGTTCTTGGGCTTGACGACTCGCGGTGATGAGATGCTCTTGGCTATCTTGCAGATAGTTCACAATGCGCGACACGACGCTGGTCAAATCGATGGGAATCGAGTCGGGGGTCGTACTCATCTGCTGTTGCAACGCGGTGAGGCGATCAGCTAACGCCTCGTCATAGGGCCGCATCCGGTCTACTAAAATGGATGCCGCTGCTTCAACCGCGACGCGGTCAAAAGTCCACAGCCCATAAAACTTACGCTCAACATCACTGCGGGGTTGAGTGTCCGCTTGATACTCTTCAGGCGACAACTCATGGCAAAGCACCATCGCGGTGTAGCCAGGAGCCACGATAATCAAATTCCACTCGTTGACTAAGCTGTCGTCCCGCGCCAACTCTACCAGCGATACATTCTCTAACTGGCCAGTGGGATGATGCTCAAAACCGCTGTTGGCACAAGCAGCGATCGCAACCGCCGCCGAGTTCTGAGCAATACTCAAGTAGCGATCTGCCTCCTGCATGTACCACTTTCCTTCTTGGAAAGTTACCAGCACTAGAGGTTCCTGCCCTGCATGCTGAGCCGTACTTTTCAGAATATGGTCTTCTAGGGCATGGCAAAGCGCAATCAGCGTGTTTTTGAAGTAAACGCGATAGCTAGAAGGCAACTGCCCTGAGGGGAGTGCAGCCTTTAATTGGTTGAGCGTTGAATTCGAATCCATCCTAGTTGCGGCTTACGACCCCAAAAGTTGTCAATAGCTCTTTGCATAGTTTCACTCACCAACCATACAAATGCATCTCTTTATCTTACTGGAAAGGCGTTAGACAGTAAGGCTAAGGCCGCAACGGTCTAGTTTGGCAGTGTGTTTGCAAAAGCTAGAATCCTAGCTATATCTAGGCAGCAGCAGGAGTCGCAGTTCGGCGAGGAAAGTTAGCAATGTTGGCCACGCCATAGAGCGTCAGCTTTTGATTTCGCAATCTGAGTTGGTCAACCCGAAGCTGCATGCCATCAAGCGCAAACTTATCTAAATCCAACATGTTGTTGAGGTGATCAACGAGAGCTTGGCATAGCTCTAGATTGGTCGAATCACTGCCGTAGCTCACATTGGAAAATTGGATGCGACGTCGGTTCTCTACTTCTAGCTGGGTCGTCAAGCTGATATTTTCTCGCTCCGCTGCGTAACCAACTCGCACACGGCTATCGAGCTTGAGCGAACCATCATCTTGAATCTTCAGTTGCACAGTCTCGAAGGTCAGTTTCTCATCCTTAAACGTGAGCTGCTGCATTTTCTCGACCAGAAAATCTGTATTAAACGAGGCATTGAGATCGTCCTCGGACAAGACAATACGCATATTGGCCTGAGTTGCTTGCTTAAGCTTGACTTGCCCTTTGAAAATTGCGCCAAAATCGATCGCAACCGACTGCACGTAGAACTCCATCGATTCCACCCGCAAGCCACTGTGCATCAGTAACCCTTGACCGATGAAGTCAAAACCATCAACACTGCCCTGAAAGAGCTTAGCCACGGGCTCTGCCCGCACAACTGCTTCCAACTTCTCGGTCTGCTTGAACAGCGCAGAGATAGCTGCCGTGACAGCTTTGCTCACGACGCGATCGCCGCTCTGACCAGGCACGGGCAAATTACCAAACACGATTGATGTCATCTCGCCTTGCATTAGGAGGTGAACTCAACCCCCATTGTAACTATTTGTTAATAATCGTTGCGATTTCTAAAAATAAATATCCTATGCCGGCTATTAATAATTGCTATCGAAGGGGAACCGGCTGCCCTATTAAGGTATCACTAATTCCCCGGTTCCAGGGCTTTCGGACGAGTTCTCTGCCGCCCCTTGCTGAAGTTACGGGAAGCTAGCAATCACTACGAAAAGTCCATCGACAAGCAACGTGCCGACCAATGTGCCGCTAAAGATCCAATGGTGGCGATGACGCGAGCGCCCGCTAGCTCCAGCCAGCAGTAGCAGGAATGCTGCACATGCCAAAGCGATTAACACCCCTTCTGTCGTTTGAATTTGGGTGAAGGCGGCTTGCACAATAGCCATGCCATCGGTTGGTGAAGCCACCATCATGGCCCGCCAGTAGGGCATGAGGTGCAGACGATAAAAATACAAATCCGTAACGGCGGTCCCCAACAGCGAACCAAGATAAAACCAATGACCGACTCGATGCCACCCCCGATAGAGCCCCCAAAGGGCAAACGGTAAACCAATGGATTCAATCGGCAAATGCCACAGCGGCTCCCACCGAAACCAGCCCCAGTAAATCGCCCCGGCTAGCCAGCTCCAACTCAACCCGATGCACAATTCACCCACAAAGGCGGTGCGAGGGTGTTGTCGGCATTGTCTTCCCAGCCAGACCCAAGCAGCGGTCAACAGCACACATAGCGCCGGAGCTGCTCTCACGAGGGGGGCTTCAAAAAAAACGGGCACTGACACCAAGAGAATGCCCAAAGCGACACCCATGCCAGTAGTGCGCGGGTTCAGTAATAAGGTGTCAATTCCCGTGGCGATTGATTTAGATGGAAAGGTGAAAAATTCTGATGTTTCTGACGCGATCGCTGGAATTTTGAGAGCGATTGTATTGAAATAAGTCGAATCGTGCATGCAGCCCGGATCTCGCAAATATGGGCAAATCTCTTTGCTGAAAAACTGTGTACTAGGCCAGCCTCTTGGCAACGACCTCAATCATTAAAACAACCGTAAATTATCCGTTTTGAAATCAACTTTTTTGTATTGACTCAGGGGTGAAAGCCCTCTTCATTAGGTACTTTCAGAGGTTTAGGCTATCCCCCTATGGGGGATGTTAACTTATAACTTAAAAGAATGCACCTGCTATCGATTCAATCGTTAGAATTTCCGCAGGCATCATTAAGCATCATCGAGGAAACGTTTTGGTTACGACTACTCAAAACATTCAAGACAATCTTCAGTCATCTGAGGAGAATTCGTCAGCTAATCAAGACCGGGTGGCCGTTCTGCTAATGGGCTATGGCGAGGTGGAGAGTTACGATGACTTCGCCAATTACAACGAGCAAGCGTTGAACCTGCTCACGGCCAAGTTTGCCCCCGTGCCGACCTGGGTCTATCCGCCGATGGCGAAGCTATTGGCGATGTTTGATCTGCACGAGTGGAGTCATCAGCACGATAAATTTATCTCGCCTCACAACGCCATTTTTGAAAAGCAGCGCGCCGGTGTAGAGCACGAATTGCAGCACCGCTGGGGCGATCGCGTCAAAGTTTTCAAAGCGTTTAACTTCTGCAAGCCATACTTGCCGGGTCAAGTGCTTGAGCAAATCAAGTCAGAGGGGTTTGGCAAACTGCTAATTTACCCGCTGTTGGTAGTTGATTCCATTTTTACCAGCGGTATTGCGGTCGAGCAGGTGAACAATGCCCTGACTGAGCTCAGTGATGGTGAAGCGCATTGGGTCAACGGCGTGCGCTATATTCCGTCGTTTTTTGACCAGCCAGCCTATCTCGACCTGATGGTGCAAATGGTCGAAGAAAAAATTGCAGAGGAGCTTGCCAACGCCTACTTGCCTTCTC
>CAZFWL010000271.1:0-5009 GCA_964522775.1 uncultured Halomicronema sp. | reverse complement strand
CGTTAAACATATTGGAGAACGCATTCAACAGGCTCAAAAACGCCTCAGCTGAAAACACCACCGGATACTTGCCCGAATCGATGGAGCGATAGTCCAAATGACTGCGGGTTTTATCGACCGTTTCTTCAATGCAGGCATGGACGTCAATTTGCGGGAGGCCACGCTCAACCCGCATCGCTCCTGCCGATCGCGGCTTTTTCCCTTCTTGCTCGGTCTTACTATATAGATACAGCGAGGCATAGCTGCGTTCTTCGCGTCGTTGAGCGCCCGCACTGTTGAGATAAAAGCGATCGATCTGCCGCTGGGCAATGCCGTTGTAGGGCACCGACACAATTGCCGGATGGGAGTCTAGCACCGCTTTCTCAGCGTCCACCAGCGTCTTGATCAAGTCTTGGACATCACTGGCGGGCACAGTTTCATAGTCCACTTCAGTGATGGGAGCGGTCGCTTCCGGACTAAAGTCGGGGATGTGCTCTTTGGCGCCAAAGGTACTAGCGTCGGCTGCCGTTTGCAGAGCCAAACTGATGCCGTTGGGATCCACATCAGTCGTGGTGGTCACTCCCACAAGGCCATCTTCATTCCACACCCGCACAATCACGCTGGCTCGCTGCGACGCCTTTACCTGCTTGGGTTCCCCCTGATCGACCTGCACGCTGGTCTCATCTACAGTAGAGCCGTACACGTCATACTTTTGGATGCCCTGTTTTTGAGCACTTTCTTGAGCGTAGGCCGCGATTTCTTGAAGCGTTGGCATAGTGGTTTGCAAACCTGTTGAATGTCACTCCGATCCATTTTAAGAGCTGGGGCGATCGCTGGGGGCGTATCGTCAGCTCAGGATCAGTTGGCAAGCAAGTAGCACTGTTTCACCGAACGCTAGATTCTGCGGTGAGAAATGAGTCGTGGCCGACAATCTGTGAGTCTAAGGCAGTCAAATTACCCTTTGTCTGCAAGAATGTATAGCTTGTGGTTTTCAGTTGGGAAAAAAGCAATGGGTCGAGCAGAAAGAGTCGTTTTAGCGTATTCCGGTGGTGTCGATACGACGGTGTGCATTCCGTATCTGAAGAATGAATTTGGGGTAAAAGAAGTGATTACCTTGGCCGCTGATTTAGGCCAGGGTGAAGACCTCGAACCCATTCGTCAGAAAGCGTTGAAAGCAGGCGCGTCGGAATCCCTAGTAGTGGATGCCAAAGAAGCCTTAGTCAAGCACTATGCGATTCCTTCGATTAAGGCGAATGCGTTGTACGAAAATCGGTATCCGCTATCGACGGCTCTGGCCCGCCCCCTGATTGCCAAGCTCTTGGTGGATGCGGCCGAGCAATGTGGTGCCGATGCCGTGGCCCACGGCTGTACGGGTAAGGGGAACGACCAGGTGCGATTTGACGTTGCCATTGGCGGCCTAAATCCGGATCTAAAGGTATTAGCGCCAGCCCGCGAGTGGGGCATGAGCCGCCAAGAAGCGATCGCATACGGCGAGAAATTTGGTCTCACCTTCCCAGTGAAAAAGTCATCACCCTACAGCATTGACTACAACGTCCTAGGCCGCAGCATCGAGGCGGGACCGCTGGAAGATCCTTGGACTGAGCCGTTGGCTGACGTGTATGCCATGACGAAGGGCATTGCCGAGACGCCTGATGAACCCGAATATATCGAGGTGGGCTTTAACAATGGCGAACCCATTAGCCTGAACGACAAAGAAATGACCACGACCGCTCTGGTCGAAGAGTTGAATGTCATTGCGGGCAAGCATGGCTATGGTCGCATCGACATGATCGAAAACCGGTTGGTCGGCATTAAATCGCGAGAAATCTATGAAGCACCGGCTTTGCTGTTGCTAATTGCGGCTCACCGCGAGCTGGAAAGCCTGACCCTCACCGCCGATGTTACCCAGTACAAGCGGGATATCGAAGAAACCTACAGCCGCCTGGTGTACAACGGCCTCTGGTTTAGCCCGCTCAAGTCGGCACTAGATGCGTTTGTCAACTACACCCAGGAGTATGTCACCGGGTCAGTGCGCATCAAGCTGCACAAGGGCAACGCGATCATCGTTGGCCGTCAAGCAGAAAGTGCGCTGTACAGCGAAGCATTGGCGACCTACGGAGCCGATGACACCTTTGATCACCGCGCTGCGGAAGGCTTTATTTATGTGTGGGGGCTACCGACGCGGATTTGGTCTCAGCGCATGGGCAACGATTAGTCAGCGGTGATGAAGTGGCGTTGCTGATGGAGGCGATCGCATTCCCTTAATTAGCAGCGCCTAGGGTCTAAGCATCGGTCGTTGGGTTGCGCGATTCAGCACCGACAGCGGTGCCGTTACTCGCAGCCGGATCAGCATCGGCATGATCAGCACTACATAATCGTTCCAAAACCTGTTCAGCACTCATTAATCGTTTAAGCACCACTTGCCCAATGGCTTTGGCCGACTCTGTAACAGGGCGTACTTCAACCATGAGGACGGCGTCTTCGACCTGGTAAAGCCAGAGCGTTTCGCCATTTTCCACAATACTGAGCGTCATTTGCTGAATGTGGGGCCTGCGTTGCCACGCAAATTCGTCCCACAATCCCCCAAATTCCCAAATTCGCCCTGTGGTCCAACCCTCAGAGAGGAAAAAGTACTTCACGAACACACTCCGCCGATGCAGCAACGTAGAGATTATCTAACGATTATCGAATCTGCGATCGCTTAATTCCCAAAAGCACCGATTTTCTCCATATGACCGCCGTTTGCCTCATTAAGTGGCTTGTTTTTAATGAGGCATCTCAATAGATCAAACGCGGATCATTCAGTTGAGCAATCCACTGACGGGTGCCGAAAGATTGGCAAGCGATCGCGGCCACTTGCGCCGCGCCTGATAACGCCGCAAGAAATTCGCCATGCTCAATAGATTGGGCACAAAAGGCCCCGTGAAAAACATCGCCCGCGCCCAAGGTATCCACGGGCTGAATAGTCGGTACCGCCAATTCCCCTGACGTTGTTTCAGTCGCGTAAAGAATCGGATTTTCGCCGCGAGTGACTGCTACTTGAGGAATTTGGAGCGATCGCAAATAGGCGATCGCCGCCGCTTCTGTCCCATATCCAGGTGGGGAAAAATTGGCCGACGCAATCACTGCTGTGGCTAACGGCAAAACCTCTTCAAAGCCAGCTTTCCAACTGCCGCCATCCACCACCACCGGTATCTGCCGCTGCCGAGCCACTTGAGCTAACTGGGCGCTGAGCAACATCTGGTGACCATCGATCAGCAGACAGTCCGCCTGGGCGAGCACATCGTGGTCCGGTAAAGTTTGAGGCTGGGACCGATCCACGGCATTGCGAGAAATGACGGCGCGATCGCCTGTCGCCGCATTCACCAAAATCGATGAAAATGGCGGCGGTGCCGTGGTCGTGGGCAGCAAATCCACCAGTTCCACCCCATGTTGAGCGAGATCGTCGCGAATGACTGTAGCGAGAGGATGCTGGCCCAGCACTCCCACCAATTTTGAGTGGTCACCGAGAGCACTAAAAGCGATCGCCGCATTTGTGGCCGGTCCACCCGCCGCTAGCAACACATCCTCAGCCACTTGCTTTTCATTGGGCTGCAAAGCCGAGCGGGTTTGGTAAATGCAGTCGAGGGTGATGAGCCCGACAAAGACGCCGGTCTTAGCCATTGTTTTAGTCACTCAGGAGACGACTGGGTTTATTCTGAAGCACAGCAAGCAGGACAACACAGCGGTGACGGATCTCAACGGCAATGGCACGCTTTACATCGTCGGTACTCCGATCGGGAACCTGGCGGATATGACGTTTCGGGCGATCGACACCCTGAAACAAGTGGCGCTGATCGCTGCCGAAGACACCCGCCACACGGGGAAACTGCTGCATCACTTTCAGATTGCGACCTCGCAAACTAGTTACCACGCCCACAACTGGCGGAAGCGGCTACCCGAGCTACTGGAGCAGTTGCAGCGTGGTCAAGATATTGCCCTCGTGAGTGATGCGGGGATGCCGGGAATTTCTGATCCGGGTTTTGAATTGGTGGAAGCTTGTGCCCAGGCAGGGATTCCAGTAGTGGCGATTCCGGGGGCGACCGCCGCGATTACCGCCCTGTGTATTTCCGGTCTACCACCTCAGCCCTTTGCCTTTGAGGGCTTTTTGCCGACCAAAGGACGCGATCGCCGCGACCACATTGCCCGCCTCGCAGAGGAACCCCGCACCCTCGTGCTGTACGAAGCGCCTCATCGCCTGCTGACCACCCTCAAAGATTTGCAAGGCCCGTTTGAAGAGACTCGTCACCTAGCTGTCACCCGCGAACTGACCAAACAGTTTGAAGAAGTTTGGCGCGGCACCTTGGCCGACGCGATCGCCCATTTCACCACCACTGCACCCAAAGGCGAATTCACGCTGGTCGTTGCGGGCAAACCGCCGTCCGAGACAGTTCCCCTCACGGTGGAAGAACTGACGGCACGGCTGACGGATTTATTAGCTCAAGGACTCTCGAGATCGCAGGCCAGTCGTCAGTTAGCACAGACTACCAGCTACAGCAAACGCGAAATTTATCAGCTAGCGATCGATTTACCTGATCCGACCACTACGGAAGGAGACGGGCTCCCGAAAGTTGGGGACGACGAAGCATCCTCCCAATCCAATCACACGGCAACATAATCAAGCATCTTGCTGCCAGACATCCGTATGCTCGTGATGCGTCTTCTGTTTTTGCTCCGCGGCTTCAAAGCTAAGTGGTCGGCGTAATTCAGGCTGCTTGTGAGCTTGGGTACGTACCTCTTGGCGGCGGTTGAACTTCATCATAGGGGCTATTTGAATCGTGGGCTATAGATAAAAACAGCTCGACCAGCGGCGATCGCCAACTAAGATGCGTGTTCGTCGTCGATATCAGCCCTAGTCAGCATCACGCCCGGTTCAAGAGATCATCACCGAATGGCTGTGATCTCGTTCGGGAGCTGTCCCACCCAGTGTTTTTGATATTTGCTAGGATTCTCATCTGCTGTAATACCGATTCTCTAGCACCAGGCTACAC
>CAZFWL010000270.1:0-5014 GCA_964522775.1 uncultured Halomicronema sp. | reverse complement strand
CAACACCTCTGCTGCTGAGGTTCAACTTGAACAGGTATTTTCTGAGCTCCGTAGAAAGGACATAGATGCACTTAAATCTCCGTCGCTATCGGTGATGCATTATCATCCCCTCAAAAGCTAGCCTGTGCCATTTTGAGGCGATCGCGGCCAGTGCGGTAAAAGAAAATGTAGAGTAATGCATAACAGCTACTGGTTTTCAGGGCTGTAGTTGTATTCTCATCGTCGCGGTCTAGAGCCGCGCGGCTAAAACTGATAGTCGTATGGATTCTCTCAGTTCCATCGCAGAATATTTCCACGATCGCACCAAATATAGTCCCGACTCGATTGCGCGGGCTGGTCGAGCGATGCAAGGCCCCCAACCTGAGCCTTACAAGACCTATCGACTAGGGACAGAAGTTGACCTCAAACCCTATCTTGAAGAATCGAAGGCCAATTCCCAAGCCTCTACCGATGAACGAGCCTGGGCTAGGCTGTCGCACTTTTTGATCAACGTCTATGGCCTAACGGCTCAGCTCCAAACCATGACGGGACAGTCGTTCTACCTACGCGCTGCTCCGTCCGCAGGCGGTCTCTATCCGACCGAAATTTACTTGGTATCACGGGGCAACCAACTCCTGCCCGCTGGGTTATACAACTACCAGGCTCGCACTCATACGCTCTGGCGGTTTTGGGATGATCACACTTGGCAAGCATTGCAATCAGCTTGCTTTTGGCATCCAGCCTTAGAAACCACCCAAGTCGCAGTCATTCTTACGAGCGTATTCCACCGTTCCGCTTGGCGTTATCAAGATCGGGCGTATCGACGCATTTGCCTGGATGCGGGTCATGTATTAGGCAACTTAGAACTGGCAGGTGCCCTTGTGGATTATCGTCCACACCTGATCAGTGGTTACCTCGACTCAGCCGTTAATCAGATGTTGTACCTCGATCCTGAAATGGAAGGGACGATCGCTGTGGCGGCTTTGGCCGATCTGCTGCAAGTTGAGCAAAACCTCCCTCATCTCACCACGACTCAACCAAGTCCACCCCAGGTTGAGATTCCGCGCTTGGCCGAGGGCGAGCTGCTGCCTTTCATGCATCAAGCAACGTGTATTCAGCAAGATGATGACTTCCGGTGGTGCAGTCGCCGACCCAGTGTCGCCGACCCAGCTGAAGCGACATCAATTGCCATTCCCGATGACAAATACAATTTTCCATTTTGTCTCAAGGTATCTACCACCACTCGGCCCATCAATTGGGATCTCCGCCTACAAGGCATGGAAAAGACGCTGCTGCGGCGGCGCTCAACTCGAGAATTTAACGGCGCTAATCTCACTTTAGAAGAACTCAATGCCTTACTAGATTTTGTCTATCAGCCACAGCACTATATTGAGCAAGGCTTAGACGGTGATCCTGATTATTGTGATCTCAATTTGATTCAGACCTTTGTGGCTGTTTCTGGAGTTGATGGATTAGATGCGGGCTGCTATTACTACGCTCCCTTGACTCAAGAACTCCGGCAGATCCGGTTTAAGAATTTTCGCCCCGAGTTGCAATATCTTTGTCTCGGACAAGACTTAGGACATGATGCCGGAGCCGTGATTTTTCACACGGCCGATCTAAAAGCTGCGATCGCGCGTCATGGCGATCGTGGTTATCGCTACTTGCATCTAGATGCCGGACATCTGGGGCAACGCCTCAATGTAGCGGCTATTCGTTTGGGGCTGGGCGTCAGTGGCATTGGTGGCTTTTTTGATGATCAAGTCAATGATGTGCTGGGCATTCCTGAAGATGAGGCCGTTTTATACATCACGACACTAGGCCGTCCAGCCACCAGAGCCAGCAACTAATTGAGCGACTGCGCATGAGCCGTTGTCTGACCTTGACTCGGCAGATACACCGACCCCAGATCGAAGTAAGCTGAGCTAACACTGTGCAATCGAGTTTCTTCTTTCATGGTCACAATCAACGAAAACTATTTGAAGCTAAAAGCGGGCTACCTCTTTCCAGAAATTGCCCGTCGAGTCACGGCCTTTGCTGAGGCCAATCCCGATGCACCGATCATCAAACTGGGTATTGGTGACGTTACAGAACCCTTGCCCGAAGCTTGTCGGGTGGCGATGACCAAAGCCATTGAGGAAATGGGCGATCGCGACTCTTTCAAAGGATATGGTCCCGAACAAGGCTACGAATTCTTACGCGAAAAGATTGTTCGTCATGACTTTCAATCGCGTGGCTGCGACATTACCGCTGACGAAATCTTCATTTCCGACGGGTCTAAGTGTGACTGTGGCAACATTCTCGACATTTTTGGTCACGACAACACGATTGCCGTCACTGACCCGGTCTATCCCGTTTACGTAGATACCAATGTCATGGCTGGTCACACAGGCCCGGCTCGTGAAGATGGAACCTATGAAGGGCTGATTTACTTGCCGATTTCAGCAGACAATAACTTCACCGCGGCCATCCCAGATTATAAAATCGACCTCATTTATCTGTGCTTCCCGAATAACCCTACCGGGGCTGCCGCTACTCGTAAGCATCTACAGCAGTGGGTCGATTATGCCCGGACCCATGGTTCGCTCTTGCTATTCGATGCCGCCTACGAAGCATTCATTACCGAAGACGATATTCCCCATTCAATTTATGAGATTCCAGGAGCGCGCGATTGTGCGATCGAGTTCCGTTCTTTCTCCAAAAATGCTGGCTTCACGGGGACCCGCTGCGCTTTCACAGTTGTCCCCAAGACCATCAAGGTTAAGGCCTCGGATGGCACCGAAGTTGACTTGCATCGGTTGTGGAATCGTCGTCAATCCACCAAATTCAACGGCGTTTCCTACATCGTGCAACGTGGAGCCGAAGCCGTCTACTCTGAAGCTGGACAAACTCAAGTCCGCAAGCTGATTCGGTTTTATCTGGAGAATGCTCGGATTATCCGCGAAAAACTATCTGAGGCTGGCATTCAAACCTACGGCGGTGTCAATGCACCCTATGTTTGGGTTAAGACCCCTCACGGACTATCCAGCTGGGACTTTTTTGACAAGCTACTAAACAGCTGTAACGTAGTTGGCACCCCTGGTTCAGGCTTTGGAGCTGCTGGCGAAGGATATTTCCGCATCTCAGCTTTCAATAGTCGCGCCAATGTGGAAGCTGCCATGCAGCGGATTACTGAAAAGTTCAAAGCTTGACGCTTCGTCTGGAATCGAAGACGGCTTCAGCGTAAACCGAGTTCAAATGGCTAATTTGCGCGAGCAGTCCTGGATCCTCTTAACCATACAACTTGATGCCACGCTGACATTTCAGCAAGTTGCCAAACACCAAAAAAAAGGAGCTAGTGATCACTAGCTCCTTTTTTGTCACTCAACTGTAATCAAAGCAAGGAAACACACAGAAACCGGAAAACTTAAGCTGCTTTGGCCCGCTTCTGCCATGCCATAGCGCCACCAAGTAGACCCAGGCCAAGCAGTAAGGTCGGTTCAGGAACCTTGGCAGTGGTCCCGACAAACTTCCAGTCGGGGCCATTAAATCCGCTTTCGCTGAAAAAGCGAAGTGTCTGGATCTCGCCACCCTGGACACCTAAATCGGAGATTTTGATACCCAAGGAGCCCATCTTCTGATCATTGTCAATTTCAGAAGTATTGATCTTAAAGCCAGCGTCGTTCCACATATCACGAGTAACATCTAGCCGATTGCCGAGTAAGTTACCGTCAGTACCTACAGCTTGAATACCAAGGTCACTGTTCATCCCTCGTTCCCAAACAAAGAGCGTTTTAATCGCCTCGCTAAAGTTCAGATCAATCTGGAAACTACCATCGTCTTCTGTGTCAACAATGTGGTTGATATTGTTGCTGCTGAGGTTAGCAACCACATCGGCCGCGGTAGCGTCCTCTGAACGCGCCCCTCCTGTTGCGTCATCTCCCGTATCAGCACTCGCAGCACCAGTATTGCCACCGCTAAAAACGTCGTTCTGGATAATCACAGCAGAAGTTACGTACGAAAACTCATCAATGATTTGCTCACCAACTGTGACCGACTCCAACAAAATATCGGCGGTCGAAGAGCTGGTTTGGGAATAGGTTCCCTCAAAATCAAATCCAAATGCAAAAGCTTGGCTCGTACTAAAGCCCGAGAGTAAGGTGCCTGTGGCTAGCCCAGTGGCTACAGCAAATTTTGAAATCGAAAGAGACATGGTTGCTACCCGAATACGACTGTCACGATTTAGACGTTAACGAGTAAAAAACGCAGCGACGACAGCGATGCTACCCATTCAAGAATGGCCGAACCTTACAAATCCTTCATTCAACGTTTAAGCATTCTCAAACCTGGGGCATGAAAAGTATCAGGGAATACATTTTCGTCAACCTTAAAGTCTCCAGCGATCACCGATGCCGGTGACAAAACATTACAAGATGCTCGGTTGAAGGCCTTTTGTCTGTGGGCCTTGGTGCTTCAAACTTTTGTGTCAGTAAATTCTCCTAAGGGCTCCGCAGAATTGCTGAACCAGTGATTTTTATCAATGATTGATTGAGCCAAATCTCAACAAATCGGGATTTCTAGCATTAGGGTCTCTACTAAAAATGCAATGGGCGTCTCTTTTGGTCTAGCGCTTTGCCTTGCCTATGTCACAGGTTTGCTCGTCAGCTCGATTTCAGGTTACTTTTCTCTCGGTTTCCTGTTGATTTCTTGGTCAGGGGTGGCCGGTTTACTACTGCTGTTAGGCTGGGGCACTTTAGCACCTCGATCATGGCGACTGGGATGGCAGCCTGGACGTTGGCTCATCTTAGGTGGAGTGATACTGCTGGCCGCTATCTACATGCCAGCACGATCGCCAACTGCCGGTGCGCAAGATATTAGTCAATTTTTAGCGCGGGCCAATGCCATTGGGACTGAACACGTTATTGTCGGGCGGGCGATCGAAGATCCGCAGCTCAATCGCGCTTTGAAGGGCCGATTTTTAGTTGCTGCCCGAGATTTACAAGTTTTGGACGCTGAGGGCGCGGTCACTTTTCAGTTACCGGTGCGCGGGCGAGTG
>CAZFWL010000269.1:388-5016 GCA_964522775.1 uncultured Halomicronema sp. | reverse complement strand
CTCGAATGTGGTACAAATGAACTAAAGAGCGCTTGCTCAATTGGCCGACTTCGCTCCGGCAGGGCGCTCTTTCTTGCTTCCCTCAAAAGCAGACCGGGCACACTAGCGTCAGTCTCGGTTGTTGCCAGTTCGGAGCCGCTCTACCTATGGCCCTCAAGCCGCCTCGTTTAGATCCGCCATCGTACGATTACCGGGCCACCCAGAGTTTCTATGAGGAGCCCCAGAGATCGCCGCGTCCCGCGAGATCGCCCTTCTTCTTTCGATTATTTAATGGGTTGCTCGGGAGTCTTTCTGGCGGCATGTTGATTCTCGGCATGATTGCCGGGGTGGGCCTTTGGCGCTCGGGCGAAGACTTTGTGAACGGCATTCGCTCGGCCTTTTTACCGGCTGAGCCGGTGGAGACGGTGGATGTGCAGACGGTGGTCGTGCAGCAGATTCGTAGCGCTAGCGAACTCACCACCGCCGTGTTCTCCATGGAAGCGGTCGTCCCCACCTCTAGCGCCCGCACGTTTGCGAACTACGAAATTGGCAAGACGACGCTGATTTACGTCGCGAAGGGTGAGGTCAGAGCCGGGGTCGATTTAAGCGCGATCGCGCCAGAGCATATCCGCGCCAACAGCGAAGTACTACGAGTGATGCTGCCCCCGCCCACCATCATTGACAAAAAAATCGATGTCGGTGATTCCCAGGTGTTTGCCTACGATCGCGGCTTTTTGGGCTTAGGGCCAGACCGCGCCCCCGAACTGCAAGATCAAGCCCAAGAAGTCGCCCTGCAAAAGTTGGTGTTTGCCGCTTGTGAAGAAGGCATCTTGCAGCAGGCCAGCGATCGCGCTGAGCTGGTCGTGACTCAACTCTTGCAAAATACCGGCTTCGAGCAGGTGATTGTCGAATCGCAGCCGACGGCCAACCAAGCCTGTGCAACCGCTGGAACCAACACGGTACAGTGAACATGATTGTGTCCAGGTATTTCCATGCTCGAGCTGTATCAATTTGAAGCGTCAGCGTATAGCGAAAAGGTCAAGTTAATCCTCGATTACAAACAGCTGCCCTACAAAGCGATTGAAGTGACCCCTGGAGTGGGCCAAATTGAACTTTATCAACAGTCGGGCCAGCGTAAGGTGCCCGTGCTCAAAGATGGCAGCGACGTGATTCCCGATTCCACCGCGATCGCCCTCTACCTCGACGAAAAGTATCCCGACCGTCCCGTCATTCCTGCTGACCCGCGCCAAAAGGGGCTCTGTTTGGCCCTGGAAGATTGGGCTGACGAATCGTTAGGCGTTCAAGGCCGCAAAGCGATGATTGGGGCGTTTAGTCAGCATCCCAACTTCCGCACGGCGCTGTTGCCCACCGCGACGCCCGATCTGGTGAAAAATCTGGTGGGGGCAGTCCCCGGTGACGTGCTGAGCATTTTGGGTATGGGGGTCGGCTTTGGCCCTGACAATATCAAAGAGGCTACCCGCATTCTCAAGCAGGCGTTGGAATCGCTCTGTCTGATGCTGGCTGACCAGCCTTATTTGGTGGGCGACCAGCCGACCCTGGCTGACTTCGCGGTGGCCGGACTGACCATGTACATCAAGTTTCCGGCGGCTCAGTATGTGGATTTGCCGGAAGGCATCTGCGGCAAAGGGGTGCCCGGCTTAGCGGACGACATTAGCTTCCAGCCGTTCTTTACCTGGCGCGATCGCCTCTATGCCGACTATCGCCAAACCCGTGAAGGGGCACCGGCTGGCGACACTGGCCCCACTGCTATCAACATCGACTAATGGAGCGGCCTCGCAGCGATGCCTAGCTGGGAATTTCGAGCCAAAATGAGAGCACTCTTTTCTCTCACGGCGCCATGACTCAAGACTCCGGCCCTCAACCCCCTGTCAATGAGCGACTGGCCGCAATTGCGCTCAAGGTGATCTCCGCCGGAGGTATCACTGCAGGCGGGGCGGGGGCTTTTTGGCAACTTTTTAAGCAAGAGGATATTCCCAAAGCTATTGCCTCTGCGGTGATTGGCCTTGGCATCGCTTATGGAGCCAAGCTGCTCACGCCGATCCACAAGGGCAATGAGGAACGGCTGGAAGCAGCGGGCAAGAAAATTAATGAAACTATTGGGCGCACGGGCGAGCGACTAACCTACGGCAGCTTTGAAGACTGGTATTTGCAGTGTCAAGCGTGGGCTTGTCAGTCTTATCGTCCCGAGGGGATGGCCCAGCACGAGGGCATTTTTACGCCATTGCTAGAGGAAGTGTTTGTGCCGCTGGATCTGGATCTCAGTGGCAACTTGCCCGGTTTCAAGCTGCCGTCGCGCCCCTTTGCAATGACCGAACTGAATAAAGTTCGCGATCTCAATATTTGGCACTTTGTTCGTCAAGGCAAGCAAACACGCCCTTTTCGGCAACTTGCAATTCTTGCCTGGGGCGGCTACGGCAAAACAACCCTGCTGAAGCATGTGGCCTACATGTATGGCACCCAACAGCAGGGCAAGTTTCAAGTGCCCAAGCGCATTCCCGTGTTGCTAGTGCTGCGAAAATATCGCGACTTGCTCTCGCAGGAAAACCCGCCCAGTTTGCCCGAGCTGATCACCCAGCACCACATCCCCAATTTGCCGAAGGAAGGAGACGAACGCACTGCCCCGGAAAATTGGGCCCCCAATTTATTGCGCCAGGGCAAGGCGATCGTGATGCTCGACGGCTTTGACGAAGTGGCCAAAGATCAGCGTCCGGCAGTGGCGCAGTGGATTAACGATCAGATGCGGCGCTACGGCAACTCAATTTTCATTCTTACTTCGCGACCCAAAGCTTACAAAGAACAAGACCCAGCCAGCCGTTTAGAACTTTCTACCGCTTTGTGGGTGCGCGACTTTAACGAAAATCAGCGGCGCGATTTTGTCACCCGCTGGTATGAATGTCAGGAACGGTACGCTCATGGGGGTAGAGATACGCCGGATGTGAAACAGTTAGCGGCCAACTCAGCCAGTGATTTGCTGGGTCAGATCGAAGCGCGACAGGAACTCAAGGATTTAGCCAAAAATCCGCTGCTGTTGAACATGATCGTCACCTTTCATCGGCGCTACCCAGGAGCTACAATTCCTCAGCGGCGAGTCGAGCTATATCGAGAGATTTGTCAGTTACAGCTCCGAGACCGCCCTTGTGCTCGCGAACTGGACACCTTATTAACCCAGTGTGAAGCCCAAATAATTCTGCAAACGCTGGCAATCAGAATGATGGTTGCCCGTAAAGAGCGACTGCCTGCACATCCACTGAAGGCATTAGTCAATCAGTCTTTAGATGAAAAAGGTGAATCAGTAACAGCGGAAGAGTTTCTGGACCAGGTGGTGCAGGTTAGCGAACTGCTGGTGGAACAGGAGGACGAGATCGAATTTGCCCACCTGAGCTTTCAGGAGTACTTGGCGGCGGCGGAGATTGCTCGTACTCAGCGAGAAGACCTGCTGTATGACCGCTGCGACGACGATTGGTGGAAGCCGACGATTTTACTGTATGCCGGGTTGGTAAACCCGACGCGGCTCATCCGTAAACTACTAGAACTGGGAGCGACTGACCTGGCCTATGCCTGCTGGCAAGACACGACGAAACGCATCGACGCTGACTTGGCAGCAGAATTAGCAGGACTGGAGCAAGCGGTCACCACCTCGCGGTATCAAAAGCTGGAGGCATACCTACAAAAGCGGCAGTGGAAAGAAGCGGATGACGAAACCTATCGCCTGATGATTACTGCTGTGGGTAAAGAAGAAGGGCAAGACTTTAGTCGCGATGATTTATTGAACTTTCCCTGTGATGAGCTGTTGGCGATTGATGGACTCTGGGTTCGGTATAGCAGCGGTAAGTTTGGCTTTCTTGTGCAAAAAGACCTCTATCTCAACCAGTGCGGCGGTCTGGCAGATGGCCAGTTCTATCAAGGAACATTCGAGAAATTTCATGCATTGGTCGACTGGGAGAATCTGAGACACAGCACAAGTGCGCCTAGTGGGCACCTCCCTTCGAGTATTTATTTAGGTTTTTCGGGGCTTTATTTTCGGTATTTCTTCTCCCGCATACAGGCTTGTGAACTTTAGTCGATAAGCGCTTCAGCCCGATTCGGCAGTATTATGACGGCCCACCTACACACGGAAAATCAAGTGCTTCGGAGATCCGTTAACTGACACCGCGATTTCAGCTTGTATCGGTAAATTGCAAGGCGGAAATGTCAGGATTGAAACAATTGGGCGACACAAATTGCTTTGCATTAGCGTCGATGTCATCCACGAGCAGATTCCAGTCATCTCACAAACTTTGTTGCCCTGGGCTGACTTTCTTGGCCTTCAACTTGAGCTTTGATCTCGCCAACTTTTTGGTGCCCCAGTAATCACGCCTCTCCGGTTTCGGCTTTGGCCTATATGACTGACAAAACTGGCAGTAGGAGGTTGGTATACAGACCTAACCCCAACGCCCAAAAAGCTATGGTGAACGTTAAAGCTTGGAGCACAACTGGTTGTTAAATCTATCGACCCTGTCTAGCTTTAACCAACTGTGTCCTTCCAGGAGGCCACAGAGTCGGCAAGGTGACCTGCTGCGGGAGCCCTACGCAATATGTGCTTAAACAAATGAGCGAGATCGCGGCCAGAGAGTGACCAACGAACGCTC
>CAZFWL010000269.1:0-378 GCA_964522775.1 uncultured Halomicronema sp. | reverse complement strand
AAGCGTGGGCGCACCTATCGGCACGCCCACGCAAACCGGCTATTCAGAAAATTGGCCAGTCTTACACCGCTGCTAACTCCGGTCGGGTCGCGACAGCTTCGGATTTCGGGGCGGCGGGACAGTACACCTCTGCCGAGTTGTTGGGGCTCTCGATCAACTTCACCTTGTGCAGCTGGGCACCCGTTGCTGCAATGGGCTCCCGCAGCAGGTCACGAATGTGGACGGCGATATTTTCCGCCGTGGGCACCACCTTCTCAACGTAACGAATGTCTTTGTTGAGGCAGGTGTGGTCAAAGGGCTCCACCACATGATCGTCGATCGCCTTTTGCAATCCCTCCAAGTCGGCAATCATGCCCGTGCGCGGCTCGATTTCGCCCT
>CAZFWL010000268.1:0-5018 GCA_964522775.1 uncultured Halomicronema sp. | reverse complement strand
CCTGCTGAAACCGACAGCGGATGGTAGGCGTCTTTTCGGGCACAGCCTCGTTGATCGCGGCTTGAATACTCTGTTCTAGGGCGGCCACAAAGCGATCGAGGGCGGCAAATGTATACGAGGAAGTCATGACCTGAGAAACCCCTAAAAACCTGGGCCAACCTGCATTCACCACGCGGAAATGGGGCTAGCTATGGCACCGAAGTATAACAAGGCTTTTCAGGTTTGGAACACTTCTCACAACGGCTGCAACAATCCGGCAAAAAGTAGATCGATGCACCGGTTCTGCGGCCCTCATTGACGCAGCGCTGAACCCGCTAAAGAGCTACTATCGATAGCGTCTCTTTTCGTCCGTGACGCTTGTTCGGTTGAGAACACAAGCATGACTCATGCATCCCTTTAGTGAATCGGTTGTGCAAATAGGACGTTTGGGCTCAATTTCGGAGATATCGCGATCGCAGTTTCATGAAAACCATCATTATTACTGGTGCCAACAGTGGTATAGGCTTTGAGACCGCCAAACAACTTTTGCTCAATGGCCATACCGTCATTGTGGCTTCCAGAAACCACGAAGATGGTCAAACCAAGGTTTCACAACTCAATGAGTTAGGCCAAGCAGAACAGTCCACTGGCAGAGCAATTTATTGTCATTTAGATTTAGCCGATAGCGAATCAGTCAGAGCCTGTGCTCAAAACATCAAAGGTCAGTTTTCCAAAATTGACACTTTAATCTGTAATGCCGGAGTCATGAATCCGCCTTATCAAATCACCAAGGATGGCTTTGAATTACAGTTTCAAACGAATTTCCTCAGTCATTTTCTGTTAACGCATTTGCTATTAGAGGCTCTTAATCAATCAGAGAACCCCAAAGTGATCAATGTCTGCTCAGCTTCTGCAGAAAAAGGAGAGATCGACCACGTTGATCAGCTGGAAAGTATTGCCAAAGTGCGGGAGAGCGACTATGACGCCATGACCTCCTATCGAGAATCTAAACTAGCTCAGGAAGTCAGTGTGATGGAATTCTCGCGTCAGGAGGAATATCGCCACGTCAAGTTTTCTCTGATTCATCCAGGAGTTGTTAACACATCTCTTTTCTACCGAAATCAAGGAGCATGGTACAAAGTCGCCATGTATCCGTTTGTGTATTTAGGCTACGCATTTGGCTGGTTCAAAACGCCAAAACAGGGTGCCGAGACCAGTATTTTCCTAGCCGAGACCGATGACTATGAGAGTGGTCATTATTGGCATAACAAAAAACATATTCCCGCTAACCCCATTGCTCACGATCAAGATTATGCAAAAGCGTTATGGAGTTGGAGCTGTCGTAGCATAAATGCTTAGTAGTTCTGCAGCTGAATTTAAGGATGCAGACTCTTTAAGTTGCCACAGATTATCCAGCAAGTACAAGCTTCTCACGGCAGCTCTTCAATACAGTAACGATGTTCCAAACGTGAAATCTATGCTCAGAAGGAATGCCAAAAAAATCACAGTTATTTGCGTGGCGGCCATTGCCGTGTTCATGATTTTGCGGCTAGTCTTCTTAACCTTTTCAGAAATGGGAGAAAACAGCACCTCCGCAATTGATGAATACCGCAGCTTCTACCTAGAGTCGAGCACTCAGGCAGCAGGCAATGGTTCTGTAAAAGTCACTTTTTATGGCACAACCATGTTTTTGCTGGATGATGGGCAAACCAAACTGCTGTTTGATGCTTTCATCACCCGTCCTTCCATTGGCATCGCGGCGCGTTCTTTTTTCAATCAACCCCTGATAGAAACGAATAAGGGATTGCTTGACACTTGGTTATCCCGTTCCGAAGTCGGTCAGCCCGCTGCCGTCTTTATCGCCCATAGCCATCATGATCATGCGATGGATGTTGCTTATATTGCACAGCAAACGGGCGCTCAGGTTTATGGTTCCGAATCAACCTTAAACATTGCTCGGGGAGGAGATATTCCCGAGGAACAGCTCTCTCGCTATGAATTGGGAAAGGAGTTGAAATATGGTGATTTCAGGGTAACGGTAATGCCCGGTAGACATGCCCAAAATCCAGCGCTGCTGCCTGACGATCGCGGCAAATTGATTCTTGAACCACTACGACAGCCAGCCAAGTTACTGGATTACGCCGAAGGTGGCTCGTTTGACTTTTTCATCGAGCATGGCAACCACAGCATCTTAATTAAGGGGCATACTTACATTCCAGAAGTATTAGATAATATCCAGGCCGATGCCCTCTTCCTTTCCGTATCTCCCCTAGCTGCCGATGACCTTCAATCTCCTGATATTTTCTATGATGAAATTGTCGGAAAAGTTAAACCCAAACTAGTCATTCCGGCCCATTGGGACCAGTTTTTTAAGCCCTTAAATGATCACCTCGTAGCTCTCAACGACGACGATTTGAGAACTAGTTTTGACTTTCTGATCAAACGACTCACCAAAGATGGCATTCAGTTTGGTGTCATGCAAGGCTACCAGAGCATCTTGTTATTTGGTGATGGAGGCTATGCGGGCTGAGTCGCTTTGGTCGCAGACATCAGCGCTACTTTGCTTCCATCCAGTTGGGGCCAGCGCTGGCTTCTACCACCAGCGGCACTTTGAGTGAAACGGCAGATTCCATCGTGTCAGTAATTTTGGGTTCGAGTTCGGCCCACTCGTCGGGAGGGACTTCAAACACGAGTTCGTCGTGGACTTGCAGCAGCAGGCGCGTTTCATACCCCTTCAGCAGTTCATGCAGGCGAATCATAGCGACTTTAATGATGTCGGCACTGGAGCCCTGAATGGGTGCATTGGCCGCCGCGCGGAGTAGCCCCGCATCATACCCATTGATGCGTTTTAGCCGGTCTAGTTCAATCTCGTTAGGGTCACTGCCTAGCAAATCTCGCAATTGTCCGCTGGTGAAATTGAAATAACGCCGCCGCCCCATCAGCGTCTGCACATAACCGTGGGCGATCGCTTCTCGCTGCATTTGTTGCAGGTATTCAAAGACATTGGGATAGCGATCGTAGTAGCGATCGATAAACGATTTTGCCTCACTCCGACTCACGTCTGCCTCCCGCGCAAACCGAGTGGCGCCCATGCCGTAAATCACCCCAAAGTTGATAATTTTGCCCATACGGCGTTCATCTGGGGTGATGTCGTCTTTTTCGAACAGCAGTCGCGCTGTTAAGGCATGAACATCGTCACCGTTGTTGTACGCCTCAATCAGCACGGGCTCTTCGCTCAGGTGGGCTAAAATCCGCAGCTCAATTTGGGAATAGTCTGCGGCCACTAATTTCCAGCCAGATTCTGGAATGAACGCAGCGCGAATCTGACGGCTGAAAGCCGTGCGAATGGGAATATTCTGCAAGTTGGGGTTGGAAGACGACAGCCGTCCAGTCGCCGTCACCGCTTGGTTGAAATCGGTATGAATGCGATGGGTGTCGCGGCGCACCAGTTCCGGCAACGCATCCACATAGGTGGACTTAAGCTTCGATAGGGTGCGGTTTTCAACAATTAGCTTGACGACGGGATGGTCATCTTGCAGCTTTTCCAAGGTCGCGGCATCGGTGGAATAGCCGCCTGACTTGTTCTTGCGCGATTTGCGCTTATCCAGCCCCAATTTTTCAAAAAACAACGTGCTCAGTTGTTTGGGAGAGCCCAAGTTGAACTCTTCGCCCGCCAGCTCATACGCCTGCTCCTCAATTTTTTTGAGGTCAGTTTCTAGCTGCTTCGAGAACGTGCCTAGATACTCAGAGTCAATGCGCACTCCCTCGTCTTCCATAGTCGCAAGCACAGGCTCCAGGGGCAGCTCAATCTCGTTGAAGAGGTGATCTAAATCAGGATATTCAGCCAATTCTGCTTTGAGGATGGCAGTTAGCCGATAGGTGGTGTGCACATCTGCACCGCAGTAGTCCGCCACATCGGCAATGGAAAGATCCGCGATGGTTTTGCCTTTGGGCACTAGGTCAGAAAAGCTCAGGGCACTGAGGTTGAGATATTTCAGAGACAGGTCGCTGAGGTTGTGGTTAGCTTCGGGATTCAGCACGTAGCTGGCGAGCATCGTGTCGAACACCACTCCCGTGAGGTGGATGCCTTGAGCACGTAGCACGAGGCGATCGTACTTGGCGTTTTGCAACACCTTGGGAAACTCGGCCCCTTCAAGGATGGGACGCAGGGCTTCCAACACCGTTGCCTTATCGAGCTGCGTTCCTGCTTTGTGCCCGAGGGGAATATAGGCCAGGTCAGCTTTACCATCGCCCCAGCAGCAGCCAATGCCGACCAGCTCAGCATCACGCGGCGTTAGGGACGTGGTTTCAGTGTCCCAAGCCACGGGATTAGCAGGGTCAGTTTGTTCCCCCAGCAAGTCCAGCAGTTCGTAGAGTGCTTCCTCAGTCGTAATGATTTGCGGGGCAATATCGACCGCTTTCACCGCTTGGGCTTGATCGGTCTCTTCTGCAGAAAAGAACGCCAAGTCCGGATCTTCTTTGGGCGCAGAAGCTGGGGCAGACTTTTCTGGTGGGGCTTCGCCTTTAAGAGCCGCCTCGATGTAAGGCAGGCGATTGATGAACTGTTGAAATTCCAGGCGCTTCAGTTTTTCGGTGACGGCCTCGGCATCAAAGCCCGTTAGCTTACAGGTTTGTAGATGAGCGTCTAGCTCCACATCGGTGACAATGCGAGCCATAGTTTGAGAGTGGTAGGCGTTACCCTTACCTTCCCGCAGTTTTTTCTGCGTCGCACCTTTGATGTTGTCGAGGTCGGCGTAGACAGCGTCTAATGTGCCGTACTGGTTCAATAGCTTGGCGGCGGTTTTGGCCCCAATCCCCTTGACGCCGGGAATGTTGTCGGAAGTGTCACCACAAAGGGCTTTGTAGTCCACTACTTGAGATGGCAGGATGTCGAGTTTATCCTTCACCTCTTGGGCCTGAAACTCTTTGGGGCCACTTTTTCCTGGGCCTTTGGCGAAAATGCTGCTGAGATAAAGCACCGACACTAGAGCTTTCTCTTCATCAATGAGCTGAAAAAGATCCTGGTCACCGCTGAGAAT